>WRKS01000028.1 GCA_009778015.1 Candidatus Saccharimonadota bacterium | reverse complement strand
AGATATCCGCGACGTCTCGCAAAAATCACTGCGCGAGAACATCGCCTACGTCCCGCAAGAAAGCCTGCTTTTTCACCGCTCCATTGCCGAAAACGTTTCTTACGGCCATGAGCACGCAACCGAAGAAGAAATCATCCGCGCCCTCAAGCAAGCCAACGCTTGGGAGTTTGTCAAAGACTTGCCTCAGGGCCTAGAGACCATGGTTGGCGAACGCGGCGTCAAACTATCCGGCGGCCAGCGCCAGCGTGTCGCTATCGCCCGCGCCATCCTTAAAGATGCGCCGATCCTAGTCTTAGACGAGGCAACTTCGGCGCTTGACAGCGAGTCTGAGGGTCTGATCCAAGAAGCTTTGCAAAAACTGATGAAGGGCCGCACCGCCCTCGTTATCGCTCACCGCCTCTCCACCGTCGCCAGCCTTGACAAAATTGTCGTTCTCGCCGACGGCCAAATTATAGAGAGCGGTTCGCATCAGTATCTGCTGCGAAAAGGCGGCGCATATGCTAAACTATGGGCAAAGCAGACTAAGAGTTACGAGAATCAAGAGGAAGTAAATGACTAAGAAACCAAGGCCAAAGAAGCCACGCAAACTACCGCCGCTTGACGCCGAATGCAAAACACCTTCGTCGGCGAGCGATGCGGGGGTGAATCGCCAACGGCGAGAGGGGGTGCCAGCGCCCCTGCGGTTTCGCGAGAAGATGAAGTGTTTTGTGCTAAGGGTTAGGGAGCGTAAACCAATGTGGCTCATCCCTCTCGTCTTCTGGTTCGCCGCCTTCGGCTATGAGCTCATCCTTAAGCACTTTATCAGCAACTGGACCTTTCGTTCGGTCTTAATGGTCGCTCTCTTCTCATTGATTTTCGCTTTTGTCGGCTTTATCCTCAGCTTCTTGCCGAAGTTGATTGTCCGCATCACCTCCACCGCGCTCATTGCTGGGCTTGCCGCCCTTTTTATTGGCCAATTTACCTTCATTAAATTATTTAATATCCCGGCCAGCATCGCGAGCAAAGAGATGATGAGCGGCGCCCTCGCCAACCACCTAGGCCTTTTTCTAGGCGAGATGGCCAATAACCGCGCGGCCGTTGTCTGGTTCTTGGTGGTTTCCGGTCTTTCAATTCTCGCGGTTTGGTTCTTTAATTTTAGCCGGCCCAAAGTCAAAAACCTTTGGCGCACCGCGGCCTTTACGGTCGGTCTCGCCGCTTTTATCACTGGGTTGATTCTCTCTGCCGTCCAGGCGTTTGGCGAACGCTTCGGCAGCCCGCATTACCTCTATTGGAACTCTTCAGACCAGCGCGCCCAAGTCCGCGAACTCGGTCTCATCGCCTTCCAAACAATTGATGTCCGCCAAATGGTCCTCGGCTTTGAGCCAACCGTTACCGCCGTCACCGATCCGATGAAGCGCGAACCGGTCGCCCCCGAGTATGTCCCGCAAGTCACTTTTGATCTTGACCGCATCGCGACCGAACAACCGTTGGCAATGGCCAAGCTTACTGCCGCGCTTGCCGGCACCAGCCCATCCTTCACTAACGAGTTTACCGGCGCCTTTGAGGGCAAGAACCTGATTTTTATTATGGCGGAGAGCCTTAACGATATCAGCATTAACCCGGAGTTTACTCCCACTCTGCACAAGATGGCGGGCGAAGGCTTCGTCTTTGAGAACTTCTATTCGCCTTATATTCTCTCCACTATCGGCGGCGAATGGATGGCTCTAACCGGCCTCATGCCGACCCAAACCGTGCTTCGCGCTTGGCGCAACCAAACCCCGGGCTTCCCGCTTGCGGTGGGCCATAGTTTCGGGAGCTATGGTTTTGACTCCGGCTCCGGCTACTCGCTAACTGAAGTTCACTTTTATGATCGCCACAAAACTCGTGCCACGCTTGGCATTGACGATTATAAAGCTTGCGGCTCCGGCATGGATGCTCTAGTCGGTCGCGCGACTTGCGCGAAGTGGATTCAGTCCGACATCAAGCTGATGGACACCGCCTGGCCGTTTATTGAAGAAAAGGCCAAGGCTCGCGACGAAAATGGCGAGCGCATCCCCTTTGCTACTTACCTTTTGACCATGGGCGGCCACGGCGAATATGACGGCTGGAACCATGTTACCCGGCTCTACCAAAGCCAAGTCAACGCCGGGCTCCGCGGCAAGTCGCTTGACGCCCGAGTTTACCAAGCCTCGCAAATGGATATTGACCGCGCGGTCACCCGCCTTATCGCCTCGCTCCGCGCTATCAACGAACTAGACAACACTGTCATCGTCATCGTCGGCGACCACTATCCATATATGTTAAGCCTCAACCAAGTCAACGAGCTCTCCTCCTATGAACGCGACGCCGTTATTGATATTAATCATGGCCCGCTCATCATTTGGAACTCCGAAATGGCGGAGGGTCGCCTTGAGGTAGGCACTCGCGAATACGCCCGCCGCCTCCCCGGCACTGTCCGCACAGACAAAATCGGCTCGCAGGTTGATATCCTACCAACCCTCTTAAACCTTTGGGGTATCCCATTTGACAGCCGCCTCTTGATGGGCCGCGACATTCTGGATCCCGCGTCAAACGGCCTCGCCGTCTTTGCCGACCGCTCTTGGATTAGCGACTTCGGCCGCTACTATGCCAGCAACCGCACCTTTGTTCCGCGCGAGCTTTCGGACGACGCCCCCGCTCTGCCAGACAACTATGTCCAGCTCATGAACACCCTTATCGCCAGCCGCTTCAACTTGTCCGAGAGTATCGTGCAAAACAACTTTTATGCGATTTTAGATTTTGAGGGCGAGGGCAGGTAGATGGCAAAGTATATATTTGTCGTTGGCGGTGTCTTGTCGGGGGTAGGTAAAGGCATCACCGCCGCGAGTATCGGAGCTATCCTCCAGGCCAAGGGGCTCAAAGTCTCTATCATGAAGTGCGACCCCTACCTTAACGTGGACGCCAGCACCCTCTGCCCTGCCGAACATGGCGAATGCTTTGTAACTCACGATGGCCGCGAAACCGACCTTGACCTCGGTCATTACGAGCGGTTCTTAGACATTGAGACCAACAAGTTCTCTACTATTCTCTCCGGCAGCCTCTTCCACGACCTCTTGACCGCCGAGCGCGAGGGCAAGTTTAACGGCAAGACCGTCCAGCTCGTGCCACATTTTACTGGCCTCATCCAAGACAAGATTGAGCAATCACAAAAGAGCAACAACAGCGATGTCCACATCGTTGAAATTGGCGGCACGGTTGGCGACATTGAAAGCCTCAGTTTTATTGAGGCAATCCGCGAGTTCCGCCGCCGCGTCGGCCGCGAAAATTGTTTTTATGTCCATGTCGTCTGGGTACCTTGGATTAACACCAGCAAAGAGTTCAAAAGCAAACCGGCGCAAAACGCCTTGCGTGAGCTCCGTGGCTTTGGCATCACTCCGAACCTGGTTTGTGTCCGCAGCGATAACCCAACCGACGAGACCATCCTAGACAAAATTGCCGCCTTCGCCGGTTTAGACGAGGACGCCGTAGTTAACCTGCCCGATGTCACCAGCGTTTATGATGTGCCGCTTAATCTCGCTCGCGCTGGCGCGATTGCCAGCCTAGACAAATTCGCCGGCGGCGCCCATGCCAATCTGGCCAGCTGGGAGAGCCTCAGCCAACGCCTCGCCGAGCGCCACCAAAAGACTGTCCGTATCGGTATCGTCGCTCGTTATCTAGAGAACCAAGACGTTTACCTCAGCGCTCTAGAAGCCCTCAAGGCCGCAGCCACCGCCAATCAAGTCAATCTGGAAATTGAATGGATTGACGCCAAATCAGCAGTCGCTTGCGACTTCAAGCCGGTTGACGGCCTCTTCTCGCTAGATTCCATGCGCGCCGTTGACTTCGCCCTGCAAAACGACAAACCGTATCTCGGCGTTGGCGCCTGCCTCGGCGGCACCGTCAAAACCGGCAATAATGAAATTAACCTTCAGGCTGGCAGCCGCGTCGCCGAAGCCTACTCTAACAACGAAATCACCGAACGCGCGCGCAACTCTAGTTGCGAGCAGGCCCAAATTTTAGACGATCCCAGCTTGGTTGTCTCTGGCACTAGCGACGGCCAGCCCATGTTTGTGGAGGCACCCGACCGCAAGTTTTTGATTATCACCGCCGTTAGCCCGGAGTTTCGTTCCCGACCTATGCGGCCGCACCCGCTCTATGTTGAGTTTATCCGGAGCTCCTTATGCTAAGAATTGTTTTTCCTGAGGGCGACGATCCGCGAGTGCGCGAGGCGGCCGAGTTTCTGGAGGCCGAAGGCTTTGCCGAGACCATGTTACACACCGGCGCCGACGACATCAAAGAGGCCGCCAATTTGGTCAAAGACGAGGCTGCCGACGCCGTCCTCGCGTCGGTCCCGGTCAAAAGCAAGGTAGATAGCTCGTTCGTACTCTTAGAGCGCGAAGGCAAAAACGGCCGGCCGGAAAAGCTCATCTTAACCGACCTTAAATCAATCAACAATCTTGACACCGAAAAACTGCTTGACGTCCAGCCTCGCGTCAGCACCTTCCCATATTCCGACGAGGTCGCGACTAACCTCCGCAAGCAGCACCCACTTTGGTTGGTTGGCGATATGGCCGATCTTGACGACATTAATATCCTTGTCACCCCCGACGCCGCCGCCCGCGATATGCTCGGCGTCATGCTGCGGCAGTTTACCAGCTTCCGCGCCTACGGGCCAATCTCACGCGGGTCTGATATGCTATCTGCAAGTTTCTCGGCTCAGGCCACTACCGCTGATATTATCTCTACCGCGTTCTATGTTGATTTATTACATCGCCCACTAAAAGAAAATGGAAAGGAGCCCGGCATTAGCCGTTAATAATATTATGGAAAGTGTTTTTACAAAGATTATCAACGGAGAAATCCCCGCACACAAAATTTACGAGGACGATAAGGTCCTCGCATTCCTAGACATTCACCCTCTCACCGACGGTCATACTCTCCTTATCCCAAAGCAGGAAATTGACTATCTTTTTGACTTGCCCGACGACTTGTATAATTATATGTGGCAAATCGCCAAAAAGTTGGCCGGACCGCTCAAAGACGCCATGGGCGTTAAGCGCGTCGGCGTCATTGTTGAGGGCTTCTTGGTCCCGCATACCCACATCCATCTCGTCCCGATTGACAACGACCAGCAACTCAAGCACGGCGCCCGCAACCATGATATGACCGACGAGCAATTCGCCAAGATTGCAGAAAGGATCAAACATGAAATCTAAACTCCTAAGCCTCGCTGCTCAGGCCAAAGGCTGGCTCGGTAGGCACTGGGGCCTCTTGCTAGTCCTTGCCGCCGCCCTCGTCGTCTCTATGCCGTTTATCCACAGCCTTACCCTGACCGGCCATGACGCGCCCTTCCATATGTTCCGCTACAACGGCATCGCCAATGCTTGGGCATCAGGCCAGCTCGTGCCGCAACTTGATCCCGCCGCATTCGGCGGCTTTGGCTATGCACCGAGCCTTTTTTACGGCCCGCTCACCGGTTGGGTAGTGCTATTTTTCACTTGGCTGGTCGGCGGCTATTCCGATATCGCCGTCAACTTAATGATGATGCTTTCGGTCTTTGGCGCCGCCATCGCTTGTTTTGTCTTGGTCAAAGAAGTCACCAAAAAGACCACTCCGGCCGTGCTAGCCGGCGTCGCCTATGCTGCCGCACCCTATCACCTATTTGACTATTTCGTCCGCCGCGCTGACGGCGAAATGCTGCCGTTCATCTTTGCGCCGATGGTCTTTTTGGGCCTCTGGCGCCTGATGCAAAAAAGCCCCAAAAACGCCATCCTGCCGCTGGTTATCGGTGGCGCCGGCATGCTCTTATCTCACAATCTATCCGCCATTATTTTTGCCACCCTTGCCATTATCTTTATCGCGATGAATTGGCGCGCCTTCTTTGCTGATAAAAACTGGAAGTTTACCTTACCTAAATTTGTAACCAGTGCCGTTTTGATGCTTTTGCTGGTCGCCGTCTTTATTCTGCCAATGCTAGAGGCGAGAAACGCCACCTTGTATAACATTTTTAATCCCGTCTTTGCCGAGACCAACATGGGCCAAAACGCTGAGGCAGTCTGGCATCGCGGCATCCACCCGGGCGAGCTGTTTTTTAACGACGTCACTCCTTACGAGCGGTTCTTTGCAGTCGGCATTACCGCCATCATTGGTGTAGCGCTGTTCTTTATCATTCGCAAAAACATTCCGGATGATATCCGCAAGTTCACCCGCCATATGCTGATTTTTGGTCTTGTCGCTGCCTTTATGGCAACCGCTTGGTTTTTCCCATGGCAATGGGTGCCTAAGTTCTTGGCCTCCGTCCAATTCCCGTGGCGCTTGCTCACTGTCTCCGCCTTTGGCTTTGCCATCACGGCCGGTATAAGTACCTATTGGTTCG
>WRKS01000027.1 GCA_009778015.1 Candidatus Saccharimonadota bacterium | reverse complement strand
TCAAACCCAAATAACATCTCCCACCGCACCATACTATTAGGCTACTAAATGTATGTGGGGGTTACTTGGCAAGGATGTGGTCAACTAGCCCGTAGTCAACCGCGTCATCGGCGGAGAGCCAGTAGTCGCGGTCGGTATCGCGTTCCACGGTTTTGTATGGTTTGCCGGTGTTAGCGGCGAGAATCTCGCCCAGTCTCTTTTTGAGCGCGATACTCTCGCGCAAAGAAATCTCTTGGTCGGTGACCTTGCCTTCGGTGCCGCTAGACGGCTGATGAATCATAATCCGGGCATTCGGCAGAGCAAAGCGTTTACCTTTGGCGCCGGCCGAGAGCAAGAGAGCGCCCATGCTGGCCGACAGCCCAACCGCAATCGTCTGGACGTCGGGCTTGACCAAGTTCATGGTATCCAAAATCGCCAGGCCGTCATAGACACTGCCGCCCGGCGTGTTGATGTAGAATTTGATGTCGGCGTTCGGGTCTTCGTGCTCCAAAAAGAGCATTTGAGCGATTACGAGGTTAGAAATGGTGCGGTTGACCTCTTGACCCAAAAAAATCACGCGATCTTTGAGTAGCCGCGAGTAAATATCATAAGCGCGTTCGCCATCAGGGGTGGACTCTAGGACGGTCGGGACTAGATAGTTTTTGGGAGATTTATCCATAACCATATTATATCACAGATGCGGCAAAATTGCAATCGGCCTCATTGCCGGGGTCGCAAAAATCTTGGCTGAAGGTCTGCGAGGGGCGCTAAATGACGCCGAGGTCTTGCAGGGCGCGGCGATAGACTGAGACGGCGCGCTTGGCTTGGTCAAAACCGATCGAGAACTTGCGGGTGTGGGCGATTTCGTTGCGCAACTTGTGCGCATACCAGACAGCGTTGATGTTTTTGATGCTTGAGTTGGCGGATTTGAGGCGTTCGGCCATGGTTTTGCCCTCAAAGCCGAGTTCGCGCAAGACTTCGTCCAACATTTTGTCCAGCTCTAGGACGGTCTCGTTCCAGGATTTGGGCTGTAATTTGTCTAGGCTGTTTTCAATCGCCAGGAAATCGGCCTGATATTTGGCGGTGTCAATCTTGACTACCTTGTGCGAGGTAAGACTAACAGCCGCAAAGACCAAGACGCCAACAATCAAGACAGCGGCCAAAAAGAACGCGAGATTAAACTCAAAAACAGCGCCAAAATTTAGTGCCATAACCGTATTATATCATGGAAAAGCTTGGTGTCAATTTGCCCTCAACTCGGCGTGGATGATAGCCGCGCAATTGTTGATGGCGAGTTGGCCAGTAACTATCGGTTCTTCGGTGTAGCAATAACAGAGATAGCAGGTGCCACCGTTGAGCGAGGAGGCTGGAATGATGATGATACGCGCTCCGTCCACTCAACTCAGTCTTGGACTATGCGAGGTGGCATGGCGCAAAATGGAGTCCCTAACGGTGTTTTCACATCATATGGCTACAATGGCGCTATATTCAATTTCGTCTCCCACCGCACCATACTATTAGGCTACTAAATGTATGTGGGGGGTGAGGTTAGGAGTTTTTCCAGCGCTTTAGGTTCGGGTAGTGCTTTTTGGCGTATTCTAGCATCTCCTCTTTAGTCACTCCGGCGTGTTCAGCGTAATTAACACTATCAGCAATTGCCTCTTCTACAGTCTTGTAGCCAATGAATTCGCCTTTTGCAAAGCAATAAGCGCAATATTCGTCTGAGGCGGTACCGTCAGCGTTTGTCCCGTAATCTTCTGTCTTGGTAAGCGGCATATGGCAACTTTGGCACACAATCATTTCTTCCATTTTATCTCCTTTTTATATATACATTATATCATCTAGACCCCCCACATACATTTAGTAGCCTAATAGTATAGTGCGGTGGGAGATATTGAGCTGTTGGCCGCCAGCGCCGCCGGGAGTCCACGAAAAGAAAATGCCGACAGTCTCAAGGTTATCTGGTGCTCCCCCGCGGACATTCCAAGGAGAAGTCGGTATGGGAGAGCTTACAGAATCACTATTCCAACCTCCGGCCCAACTAGCAGCGTGTGTGACAGTCTCTGCTTGGGCCGAACCAAAGAATAGAGACTTGCCGGCAAGGTTACCACTAGCTATCGCTTCATTGTTGTTCACGCCGAGTTGCTAGGCTAGAGGTTTTCCGTAATCTTTTCAATAACCTGGGGTAAGAGGGCGGGCAGTTCGGCCTTCTCGGCGTCGGTTAGCCGGCTCAAGACAAAATCGGCGTCGCCCATCTGTTGACGCAAAGCGCTATCGGTGCCGATACGGACGCGTTTGATATCCTCGCCCATATGCGCGACAACAGAGGACAAACCATTGTTACCACCGCCCGAGCCGCTGGCACGGTAGCGGACTTGGCCATATGGCAAGTCAAAATCATCGCAAACTACTACAATATCGCTTTTTGCGACTTTGTAAAAAGCGGCAATTTGCTGCAAGACCTCGCCCGACTTATTGTAAAAGGCTTGTGGTTTAATCAGAAGCAGCTTTTCGCCGCCAACATGCGCTTCCGCCACCACCGACTGCCATTTTGGCCGGTCAGCCCACTTGGCATCAAGCGTAATCGCCCAAAAATCCAGCGCAATAAAACCCAAATTATGCCGCGTCCAGAGGTAGTCGGCGCCCGGGTTGCCCAGCCCGACAACCAACTTCATTTGCGCCTCCCGGCATTGCGCGGCCCGGTGCCGCGAGCATACTTAATGCTGCCGCCGCGAGTTGGTTTGCCGCCCACTTTGCGGCCGGAATGACCGCTAGAGCCGCGCGAGGCGCCTTTACCCTTGTAGCGCTGCTCGTGGCCGCCGCTATCGCGAAAGCTAAACTTGATCGGCGTGCCAAAGAACGGAAAGGCGGCGCGAAGCTCGTTTTCCAAATATCTTCGGTAAGAAAAGTGCATTTTGGCCAAATTTGAGCCATAAATCACAAACCACGGTGGCGCAACATCGGTCTGCGTGCAGTAGCGCGGACGGGGCAGCGGCGGCCGGCCGGTGGGAGGGCTTTTTTGCACGGCGTCCAGTAAGACGCGGTTTAGGTCGGAAGTTTTAATAACGGTGCGGCGCGATTCGTCAATTTTGAGCGCTAGCTCAAGGATTTTCGCGACATTTTTGCCGGTCAGGGCGCTAACCAAGACGACAGGGGAGAAGGGGGCAAACTTATACTCGCGCGAGAGGCGGTTTAGGAGCGCGTCGGCCGCATCGGTCTCGCCGTCGCCCGAGAGATCCCATTTGTTGACCGCCAAAATCAAACCTTTGCCGGCCTCCAGAATCTCGCCAGCGAGCGAGGCGTCAAAAGCGACGAATGGGTCGGTGGCATCAAGCACCAGGACACAAATGTCGGCCTCTAGAACCGCACTCATGGTTCGCATAACCGAGAACTTCTCTACCCCGACCTCTTGCTTGCCGTGGCGGCGCACACCGGCAGTATCAAGAATTTCAAATTCGCGGCCGTAAAAACGCAAATCGGTGCGGTTGACGTCTCTTGTGGTGCCGGCGCGGGCGCTGGCGATAGCCTGCTGCTTGTTGGCAATGGTGTTAAAGAGCGAACTCTTGCCGACGTTGGGGCGACCGATAAGGGCGAGTTTGATGGTGCCTGCCTGCTCGGGGTCCTGTCTCCGTCCCCCCCCATCCACCTCTCCGCCTGCGGCGGACCCGGCGGCGGGGTCCCCACGGAGCCACCCCTCGCCGCCGACGCTCTCCGCGATTGCCTCGCGCAATTTGGGGATGCCGGTGTTGTGCTCGGCGCTGACTTTGATAATTTCTTTGATGCCGAGTTTGAGGAATTCCGCCTCATCCAGCGAGCCTGCCAAATCGCTTTTGTTGAGCAACAATACGACTTTTTTGCCCGATTTGAGCGCCTTTTTGGCGATGCGCTTGTCGTCGTCATTGGGGTAGAGGGTGGAATCTAGGGCCAGCAAAATCAAGTCCGCCATCAAAATGGCGTCGTCAATTTGGTCTTGGATGGTCGCCTCAAATTCATCCTCGGGGTCTTTAAGACCGGCGGTATCAATCAGGACCACCTCTTGGGCGCCAACGCTCAGGCGCCGCATAACACTGTCGCGGGTGGTGCCGGGGTCCCAGCTGACAATCGCCTCGCGGCTCTTTGTCAGCCGATTAAAAAGCGCGCTCTTGCCGGCGTTAGTCTGGCCCACAATCGCCACTATCGGAAGTTGTTTCATAAGCTTATTTTACCATATTTTATGATATAATGCCATCAAGAGGTGGGGCGCCAACCCCATACCAACCATTGAGGCGCGGCACTTTAGCAAAATGGACGCGCTCTATCAGAAAAGGAGGCAGTTATGACAAACGCAGATCAAGCCGACTCATACCGCGGCATAAGGACCGCAGAGGCCAACCGGGGCTTGATTATCCAAAGCGTCTGGAGGGTCCTAAAGGACAGCAACAGCAACCTAACAAAGGCAGAAATCGTGGCGCTGTTTGAACAAAGCGAGGTGGTCGGGGACTTTATAGACCGCCTAGACGACCTAACCAGCGACTGCGAGACAGCTTTTAGCAATTTTGAGGCGGCTTTTTTAAGGGGAGTCTTAGAAATAGCCGACGAATTTGCTATGGGGAAGGGCATTTCGGGCGACAACGCCACGGACGCTTAGAGAGTGCGGACACGCAAAAATCAGCCAAGGTTATTTATTGGCTGATTTTTATTGGCGCTAAAAAGCCAGCGAGGGTGGGCTTCGCTGGCTTTTTGGCCCTTTGACTCGCCTTTTAGGCCCACCACCGTGGAGCATGACCCACCTCATTATCCTTGGGGTCTGCCGTTCAAAGGGGTTGTCCTGATTCCAAGTGATCTCAAAAAGTGGAGGTAAGATTACTTTTTAGACTAGCATAAGCTAGACCCTAGGAGGCTTAGAAGCAGGCAACAACTTTAGGGGTAAAGACCAAGCATAACCGGCCGATATACGGCCTAAAAAGTCTTTACTTTATCCTAAAATATGTTATAGTTTATTTAGGTGCGGGTTATAGGAGGCCTATTACGGTTACTCCTTAACTCTCTACCATTATAGCATACTAAAGTGCATAAGTCAACACTTTTTACTGATTTTGTTATAAAAACAATACTTATATAACATATTTAACGCTTATGCTAATACAACAGGGGAGAAATGAGAGGAACAACAGTCTTGACAAAATCGGCAAACGATTATGCAAAGCATTTTCCAGGCGAGATTACGCTATTTGTCCGCGGTAGACTGCCAGACCACGGCAAAAGGTCAGAAAAGCGTAATTTGACAGTGGCGATAGTCGGAACGCGCAAACCGACCGAATACGGAGAGAGGGTAGCCTACAACATCGCGTGGGAGTTGGCAAAACAGGGTATAACCGTGATTTCTGGGCTGGCGGTCGGGATTGACGCGGCGGCGCACAGAGGCGCATTGGACGGCGCAAAGCACACGGTTTTGCCGAGGTTGTCCTCTGTTACCTCGGATGCGGCAGTGCCGACTATCGCTGTGCTGGCTGGTGGCGTGGATCAAATCACGCCATGGCAAAATCAGAGTTTGGGCGAGCGGATTTTGGCCGAGGGCGGGGCGATTATCAGCGAATATCCGGATGGCACACCGGTCAAGGCCTTCCGTCTGCTGGAGCGCAACCGGATTGTCTCAGGACTAGCCGACGCCGTGATTATCGTGGAGGCCGCCGCCAGATCAGGGACGCTAGCGACCGCGCGGCATGCGATGAGGCAGGGGCGGCCGATTTATGTGGTGCCGGGGCGTTTGACCGACAAAATGAGCGCCGGGTGCTACTACTTGTTAGAACAATACCCGGAGCACGTGCGGGTTTTTACCTCGGTCAAAAACCTGCTGGCGGGTCAGCCGTTTGGGTCGCCGCAAGCGCTCGCTCGCGACTTGACCGCTCCCGACCTTGCGCAGCCCGACTTGACGCCTTCTGCTCGCCTATTCCGAACTGCTCCCGCGGGCACGGTGTCACGCCAGCCTGTCGGCACAGGTGGCGCGCACCTCGCTCTCGCGCTGCCGCGCTCCGAGAGTCACCTTGAGAGCAGTTCGGAAGAGGCGAGCGTCTCGCGCGGGGAAATGGCCAAGTCTCTAATCAAATCGGGCGCTACTTCGGCCGAGATTACCGAACAGCTCGGTATCTCGGCGGCGGAATTGGCGCAGATACAGACAGAGCTAGAGCTGTTCGGCTAGGCCGGGGGCATCAAACGGATGGCTCGGGGTCGCCGGCAAAGAGCTTGTCGCGCAGCTTGCCATCAACTTCGGCCATGATCTTGGGGTTATCCTTGAGATATTGCTTGGCCGCTTCGCGACCCTGGCCGATGGTTTGGTCGTTGTATTTGTAAAACGCGCCAGATTTAAGCACGACATCACGGGCCGCGGCTAGGTCTAGCATGTCGCCGGTCCGGGAGATACCCTCGTTATACATGATGTCAAACTCGGCGGTGCGGAACGGCGCCGCAATCTTGTTTTTGACCACCTTAATCTTAGTGCGGTTGCCGATAATG
>WRKS01000026.1 GCA_009778015.1 Candidatus Saccharimonadota bacterium | reverse complement strand
TAATCGCCCCTCGCCGTGCCGTTGCTTTAGCTTGCTGTAAATCAAGACATTAAACAATGCCGCCACCGCGAACGCCGTTAGCGACGCAATCCCGAAGCGGACCGACATAGCAAAGATCTGGTTATAGGCCTCCACCGCCGTAAAGCGCTCTGCTGCCGGCGCCGCCACCGCGAACATCGCAAACAGCGTCATAAACCCCACCACCACAATGCCCGATTTGACCATGCTGTTGGCGCGCTGCTTGTTATAGACCTCGCATACCGCGTCCACAATAGAAAACAACAGCGGCATCAAAACAATCGCCACGCTGATATTAAACTGCATACCAAAGAGCGTGCCAATCGGCATCACTTTCGCACCCATCACATTAACCAACACCGCGCATGCAATGTAGATCGCAAACAAGATGTCTAATCGTTGATACTTATACGATTTCATAAAACTCCTTTGATTCCAATTAATATAAAAACAAACCGGTTTTATGAAATTCGCTAAAGCATAACTATTCTCCTATTGCCTCTAAGTAAATTCATTATATCATAATCAACCGCAAACCGAAACGGCATGTTATAATGAGCCTAAACATAAGGAGGATTATGCCGCATATTCAGCTTAAACGCATTTACGAACCTTACGCGCCGAGCGATGGTTACCGGGTTCTGGTGGACCGCCTGTGGCCGCGCGGCGTTGCCAAAGACGAGGCCAAAATTGATTTTTGGGCTAAGGATATCGCACCCACCACCGAATTGCGCGAGGACTTCCACTCCGGGCACGAGGACTGGCCGCACTTTGAACACGACTACCACGGCGAGCTAGCCAAAAATCCGGCTTTTGCCGACTTTGTCCAGCAAATTGAACACGAAAAAACCGTGACTTTGCTGTTTGCGGCCAAGGACACCGAGCATACCCACGCCAAAATTATCTTGGCGGCGTTGGAAAGCAAGCTTCATTAAAGCTTTTTGCCCTCTAATTCGCCAAAGCTTCCTGTAACCTAAAGCTTTTTGCGGCCCAACTTGTAGGAGATCCAAGCGCCTAGGCCAAGCGCCGCGACACCCGACCCCCACATTAGCGCCGACATCCGGCTCTGAAAGACGATTGGTTCGTTGAATAACGCGAAGACCGAGCCAATCATCAGGCCTAAAATAACTGAATAAATCGTCCGCGCGTGGTTATCCAGCAAGTGCCCGATTAGGCGCGCCGTGGACAAGCCGCCAATCACCACACCGATGCCAAGCGGCACCGCTACTCGTAAGATATCTAACAACAGCCCTGTATTTGACACATCCGACAGCCAAACGCCAATTTGCGAAATCGTATAAGTCGCGAGCGGATAAACTCCCATCAGCAAGAGTATGAACGACCCGCTAACCCCCGGCACGATTAGGCCGGCCGCCGCCAGAAAGCCGGCCAAAAAAAGCAGCAACACGTATGGCCAGCTCACACTGCCCATCATCTCTGCCGGGTTAGCCGCCTCGTCCGGCTTGACCAACGAAATTAGAATCAAAACCGCGATTGGCAATGCCACCAGCATTACATTCTTCAGCCGCACCTCGGCTAGCGGCACCTTGACTTTACTGTAGATTAATGGTATGATGCCGGCAATCAGACCGATAAAAAACAGCATCGTTGGCAGCGAGAAATAGGTCAACAAGAGATTGATTAGCGAGCCAAACAGCAATACGCCGAACACCAGCCCGATCGCCAGCGGCAACAAGAACTTTAGCGACCGTCGCGGCTCTTTGCGGAAATTATTAATAGAGCTGATTAGCCGGTCGTAAAAGCCCATGATAATCGCCACCGTGCCGCCGCTTACCCCAGGGACAATCTGCGTTACACCAAACACCAGGCCATTGAAGAAATCTCTTATCATATAGTTTATTGTAACATGAATCATCTATTAAGTCATCGCTTGACAGTCAAAACATTAGCGTGATATAATGTTGCATGAGAGGGAACCAGTAACACTATAGAGGGAGGTGTATGAGGCGTTTTGTGATAAGAAAGAAATGGTATCATGACTTATTCGGTAAGCATCGCCATAAAGCAACCTTCGTTGCGGCGTTCCTTGTCTTTGTCGGTGTGATTGGTTTTATTCTCGCCTCTACGAGTATTACCGACATCACTCCAGACCGCGGTCCTAGCACCGGCGGTCAAACTATTATTATCACCGGCAGCGGTTTTACCGACTACGTGGCCGGCACGCCGACCAACTTTACCTCTACCGGCTGTCAAGTCTGGACTGCTCCCGCCGACGGCTACTACCAACTTGAAACTTGGGGCGCCCAAGGCGGCAACGCTGGCGCCAATGCCGGTGGTCGTGGCGGCTACTCAACCGGCACCGTCTATCTGGCGGCCGGCACGCAAGCTTGGGCTTGTGTCGGCGGTCAAGGCGCCCAAGCCTCGCGCACCCCTTCTACTCCTCAGCCGGGCGGCGCTAACGGCGGTGGCGGCGCTTACCGCACTGACAACGGTAACGGCCGTGAGGTCGCAACCGGCGGTGGCGGTACCGATATTCGCCTTAATATCAATTCACTTTATTCCCGCGTCATTGTCGCGGGCGGCGGCGGTGGCGCTTCCGGCAACCAGTGGGGCACGGTTCCCGGCGGCTTCGGCGGTGGGCTTACCGGTGGTATCTCCACGACCGCTATCGGGCAACCGGGCGGTGGCGGCACGCAAACCGCGGGCGGCACTAACAGCGCCACGGGCTGTGACGGCGCCGGTGCATTTGGCGCGGCCTTCAATTGCGTCTTCTCTACCGCGGTCAACGCTGCTGGCGGTGGTGGCGGCTGGTTTGGCGGCGGCTCCGGCCTCCCGGGCGGCGGCGGCTCCGGCTTCGTTCACACCTCTTCTAATACTCCTAACAGCTCAACCATCGGTGGCCAGTATCTTTTGGGCGAGCTGCACCAAATGTTTAACACCGGCATGGCCGACGGCGGTTCTTCCGGTTCTATGCCGGCGCCAAACGGCGGCACGCAGACCGGCCAATCCGGCAACGGCTATGCTCGGATTACCCAGTTGCCTTACTTTGTGACAGTCGGCGGCACGCCATGCCGCGAGGTCAACATCCTAAGCGACACCCAACTTAGTTGCGTCACCCCGGCTCACAGCGCGAGCGATGCTGTGGTCGTGGTAACTATTGGCGACAGCACTTACACTACTGGCGCCGGCTCCGCAAATGGTGGCTACACCTTTACCGACGCGCTCAATATCTCCGGCCCCGCCGCTCTTTCCGGCAGCAATAGCGGCACCTATACTGTCACCCTAGACTATAATTATACTGGCACCGTCACTTTGTCGGACGGCGGCCTAGGCGGCACCTTTAGTGGCGCCAATGTCGTTGGCGGCAATCAATTGGTTTACAGCAACCAGGCTTCTCGCACCTTTACCTATACGCCGGCTCTCGGCTATCAGGGTGATGTCGTAATTGTCGCCGACTCGGGCAACGACTATGTTTCTAATGGCCAGATTACAGTTACCATAACCACCTTCGCCACTTCGTTTGATATGCAATGTTTTGCCGACGGCAGCTGGACCACCAACCCGTTTATCAACCCCGGCACCCCGCTGGACTGTCAAATTGCCTTGAACGGCGCCTACGACGGCGTCATTGACCTCACCGACTTTGCTAGCACCGAAATCGGCGACTTGGGCGGCAGCTTCACTAGTACCGACTCGCGCTTCAGCGCCGCCGCCTTCAACCTTTCCGCCTCCGACACCATCAACCCATCCGGCCAAGTGCTGGCCTTTACCTATACCTCGCCTACTTGGTCTTATTTAATAGATAATCTTTATGAAGACGACAACGGCTACATGCTCTTTTGGCCGACACTTATTGCCACTTCGTCGCCTAATCTTAACCCTGCCCAGCAATCCGTCTCGGTTGGCCTTTTGGCTCAAGCCTACGAGATTTACTCGCTTGACACTCCGCCGATAGGCCAAAATCACGGCTGCACCGGTTGCGTCGCTCGCTTCGGCCTCTCTACCTTCAACGCGCCTTACTTCGGTAGTATTACCCTTTCTAGCGATTTGGCCGGCAATTTTGATTCCGGATCGGGCGTCCTCTCTCCTACCCTCAATATCAGTTTTTCCGGCTCTGGCAACGACGAAACTTTCCGTTACACCCCCGACGTTATTGGCGAGCACACTATTTCGGGCGCCAGCGGTGGACCGGCGGTTGCCGATAGCGATATCTCGTTTAATGTGATTGACTCTCACATCCTGCTCACCTGCACACCATCCTCGGTTGCCCGCGGCCAATCCGCCAACTGCGAGCTCTCTGTCAACCCTGCCGACCTCAACCCGGGCCTTGTCGTCTCGCTGCAAGACCTCTTCCTTAGCTATAGCCTGCCGCAAGCTAGTGGCGACGGCGTCTTTACCGACACTTCCGCCATCACCGGCACCTTTAGTGGCGGCACCTATTCATTCTGCGGCGGTATCGGCGGCGCCGATTGCATCGGCGAGACTTACGATCGCACCTTTACTTATACCCTGCCGCTTGACACCGATTCGGGCTATGCGGTTGTCCGTATCCAAGCCGATTCTAACGACGGCACGACCACTGACTCTAACTGGGCGCTTCTCAACATCATACCCGACACCATGGAGATGTATTGCTCCGATCTTTCGCCCGACTGCCAGACCGCTCGCGTTGGCGCACTCCAAGACTACATCATTCAACCAAACGGCATGTTCGCCGGGACAGTCCAGATCAGCGACGGCGACCCCTACAGCATATTCTCTGACAACGGCATCGCCTCCTGGAACTTTAGCGCCGACGAGTTTGATTTTGAGTATACACCCGGTTCAACTGGCCTCAAGACTATCACGGCGACCGTCCTGACCGTTGATGACCCATCCAGCGGCATTAAGGTCGGCGACACCTACACCTTTGATGTTATGGTGGTGGCCGATACAATTACCATCTCCGGCCCTGACACTGTTGCTCGCGACGAAGTCCCCAGCACGCCGCGGTTCGCCATTACCATGAACGGTCCGTTTGTCGGCACCATCTCCGGTCGCATCGTCCGTCAAGACGGCGCCGCGACTATCCAGTTTACCAGCTCTGTTTTGGTCGGCACCAGCAACTTTACCGACAACGGCAACGGCACTTTCTCCTGTAGTGTCACACTCGCCAATTATAACGAAGCCACCAACACCACGACCGCCTGTATGGCTGACAGCGGCGCTGCCGAGGGTTTCATTTTTGATTACAACTGGTTTGAGATTCAAGCCCAAGTTACCGCCGACCCATCTATCGCCCCTGCCGCCAAAACCGTCGGCCTAGTGGCTAATCGCTATGCCGTCACCCTAGATGGCAGCGATGCGACCGCCGGCACTATCATCGCCACTTTGGGCACGCCGCTTACCTTTACTCTGACTCCTAACGCGCTCTTTGCCGGCACCTACTCCTTTGACGACGCCGGCAATGGCGGCTATTTCCTGCCTCTTTCCGGCAATATCGTTCGCACCCAAAGCCAGTGGCCCGCCTTTAATAATCAAACCATGCAAACCGCAGAGTTTACCTATGTGCCGCAAGAGACCGGCTATGTGACTATAACCGTTAACGCGCTCCGCGAAGCCGGCCTCGCGCCAGCCGGGGCGGCCGCTATGGGCGAGCAAACTATTACCTTGCTGGTGATCGCCGACAGTCTTGCTATCAAGGGCCCAGCTACCCTCGTCCGCGGGCAGCTTGGCGCTTATACCTTAGAGTTAAACGGGCCTTATATTGGCAGCGTCGCTCTGTCTGACAACCTTGAGGAAGACCTTAACGGCGATAGTGTAGTGGACAACGAGCACCATATCCGCTGGCCAAGTGACCCGGACACGCTCATACCTATCGGTCAAGCGGTCTGTGATTTCACACTAGCCGACTATGATGAGGCCAACAACACCACGTCTTGCGAGTTTCTCTTTATAGTCACTGACGACAGCCACTATACTAATACCGCCGATATCTTCGCCGCTACTTCCGAGATTAGCACGACAGCTACCATTAGCATTATCGCCGACGGCTTTGATGTTGCGCCCGGCCCAGAACTCAACAACCAAAAGATTAACACACCAATAGAGTTCACTATCACGCCTAATGCGCAATTTGACGGCGAATTTGACATCACCATGGTTTCGCCTCCGGTCTTAGACAGCGGCGGTATCCACTATTGTCCTAGCCCTGCCGACTTTAGCGGCGCCTTTAGCCCGGACCATATTGACTACGCTTACAGCGATTACCTGACTGTCGGCCAAGACCCGGTTACCCGATCCTTTACCTTTACGCCGGCCAGCTTCGGCCGCGCCTGCTTCTTGGTCACGCCTACCGCGTCGGACGGTCGCACCATCGCTCCGCAAATGATTATGGTTCATACCCTAGACGACATGACGCTCGGCGGCCCGACCACCATGACTCGCAGTCCGGACGGCGACACTGACTCGCCTACTTTTACTCTCTCTATTAATGGCGAGTATGACGGGCAAGTAGACTTCTCGCTTTGGAACCCGATAACCGACAGCGAGATCTCCGGCGCGGTTATCACCAGCGACGACGGTGGCGCGTCCTGCACCTTTGTCCA
>WRKS01000025.1 GCA_009778015.1 Candidatus Saccharimonadota bacterium | reverse complement strand
TTAGCTAGGGCACCATTGGCTATAGAAGGTCTATCATTAGCGCCGAGTTGGGTGAGGGAGTAAACCAGACCCCCACCAAACTTCCGGTAATAGAAACCAACTGGCTGCGCACCAGCAGGGCAACCACCTGTGCCAGCTGCACCGTCCGACGCCCAAGCACCAGCAGCAAGCCCAGAAGAACCGACCGTGATACATTCTTGATCCAACGGACCATAGGCGCTAAAAGTATATTCCCAAACACCGCCGGCCATGTCATAAATACCACTTAAGTTACCAGTGGTAGAAGCAGTCTGACCAATAGCCGAGAACCAAGCGTTGCAGGTAGCGTCAAAACCGTCCGACCCAGCAAGAATAGGACCACAGCCAGTTTGGTAACGAGGCAATCCGCTAGCTAAGTAGTAACCGTTGTTGTAAACTTTTTGGTGGTTTGCACTGCTCTGCTGGAAGCTCTGAGTGCCGTCGTAAGTACAGAAACGGTTGGTGCAAACGCCATAGAGCGATTGTGATAGGTAAGCCGCAGCACCCCATGAGAAGTTGTTCCAACCATTCGCCATACCGGTTGTTGAAGCTGGCGCTAGACTCGTCGCAAGACCGTGATCATCTTGCACACGTTGAGTGTTAAGGAAAATACTGTTAAGGGTGATTCGGGTCCAGCTTGGTCGGTTAGGCAAGAAGGTAGTTACGATGTTAGATACATCACAGTTGTTGGCGACGTTATCGGTACAGTCTAATGTTGCGGTACCCGGAGTGGTTACCACACCGCTTGGGTTAATTGTTGGGTTGGTGCCGCCTGAACCGGTGCCAGAACCTGGGCGCGCTGAGGCGCTTGATTCATACTTGGCGACCCAGAGACCTGCCACTTGCTCGTTGGCGTCGTTAAAGCTGCCGTTGCCGTTTAGGTCCGCGCGGAAACCTGGGTGGCTATGCCAGTCGCCAATCGCACTGCCAACTTTAGTCGCGACAGTCGTATTTACAAAGCGGATTTCAAAGGCTTGCGGGCAGAATTGCGGGTTAGTTGGGCCGCAAGTTGAAACACCGTCAAAGCCTGTATTGATTAGTCGGTATTCATAGCGGGGGACATAAACCCAGTAGCCTAAAATGTCGTCTAGTTGTGACTGGCTCAAGATAGTGCCTGACGCAAGCGATCGGTTCGCTGGGGTTGCAAAAGTTACCGCATTAGCCCATTGTTTTTGTGCATAATCATACCAGTCGGCGTCAGTATTTGCCTTCACAATAACTTGCGGCGGAGTATTAGGATTGTTGTCATTATCATGAATCACAACCGGGACAAGACCGCCGGTTGATGGTGTGTAAGCACCACCTGCTGTCGTTTGCCCAGGCATGCGGACCGTGATGTTTTGGTCGGTGCAGCCCGAACCAAAGCCGGTTGCGATATTAGCACAGTCAACCATCGGCGCGGCGTTACCCACACCAGAAATAGTCACTACGCCGGTGTATGTACCAGTCGCCGCATTGGTGCCGGCCGAAACACCAAAGAAGATGTCGTAGCCATTGGTTGCAGGAGCGCTAGTGGTTGTAAATGGCGTGGCCGATACTGGAACCGGAGCATATGCCCCCACCAGCGATGCATCGGCGTTGCCTGAACCGACAATATCATAAGCCAAGTCAAACCCAAAGTTAAAACCGTTAATCTGGCCGCGGGGAATCGCAAAGCCCCAAGTTGAGCCATTGGTCGTCGCGGTAAATTCAGCCGGGACAGTTAGCGAGCCACTCGTCGGGTCAATCGTTTGGCCGGCAAGCGTCAAAGCACCGCTATCCGGGCCATCAATAGTTAGCGTATAACCCATAGTGTTAGAGGTAGAAGCAGTGATGCCGAGACAGTTGCTGGCAACACCACCCGGGAGCACCGAGATATCTAGAACATGATTTGTTGCATTATAATCAGGCTGATCCGATGTGTTAGCCACCGAGCAGGCACCATCTGTGATAGACACGAAGCCAGTACCAAGCGTCGCGTTAATCTGAACATCTTGCGCGTTAATTGGACGAAAACTATCCGCAATACCTCCCGCGAATAAGGCGAAGGCCGCTGTTGCTAGTGTCGCCAGAGCAGTACGCTTTACAATTCGCGCCGCCCCCGAGACATTACTTAATCCCGCCCCGTCGCTATAACTGGCGTTTGTGTTTTCACCCATGGTGCTCCTTACCTCTTTAATTTGATACATGATACTACCATTTTAACACTAGCATAATTGCAAGTCAAGGATTTTCCAAAAGAATTTATGCTTACTTTTTCGCCGCCCCAATTTTTCATACTTGCTTTTTACGAGCGGGCGTGATATATTATATAAGCTGGTTCTGTAGCTCAGTTGGTAGAGCAGAGGCCTGAAGAGCCTTGTGTCGCTGGTTCAAGTCCAGCCGGAACCACCAAATTCCGTTAAAAATAAGTTTCCTTTGGGGCGATAGCTCAGCTGGCTAGAGCACCTGCTTTGCAAGCAGGGGGTCCAGGGTTCGAATCCCTGTCGCTCCACCAAACTTATTCAAAAAAATCCGCCTAGCCGCGGACTTTTTGCGTCTCCAATATAGGTGTTACGAAAAATATATCTGCATAATTTTCCGCGCCATTAGGTCGGAATTATGTCGTATCAGCGTCCGGCTCTTAGCCAGCGGATCGCTCTTAGATACGCCACCCCAAATCTCATCCGCCAGTAGCTCTGTGCCGCGCAACTTATAGCGCGTCTTTGTCTTTTCATCCAGCTCAATCGGCAACTCACCGTCCGCGGCGTATTTCTTGAGCAGCTCGTCGGACGGCCGCTTGGTGTTATATATCACATAATCCAAAAACCGCGTCCCGGCCATCCGCTCCAGCTCGCTCGCATAATCCTGCACCGTAAATCCGTCCGTCTGCCCCGGCTTGTTCATCAGATTGCAAATATAAATCTTTTTTGCCTTGCTTTTACTAAGCGCCTCGCCCACTCCCGGCACCACCAACGCCGCGCCCAGGCTCGTATATAAACTGCCCGGCGCGATGATGATTAAGTCGGCGTCTTTGATTGCCGCCAAGGCCTCAAGGTTCACAGCCGGTGTCGGCTCCAACCACAATTCCGGCCGCCGGACCGTAAAGATCCCATCGTCAATCAGATGCTCGCCGCGCACCACCTTGTCGCCATCTTGCATCAAAAGCGTCACTTTGTCTAGCGTCACCGGCTCCACTCTACCCGCCACCTCTAAAACTTCGGTCGCTAGTTCCATACTAGCCCTAAAATCGCCTGTCATCTTTTCGGTTGCCGCCAAAAACAAATTGCCAAACGTCTGCCCCTTAAACGACCCGCTCTCAAACCTAAAGCTAAACAGATCTCGCACTTTGGGCGACCGCGCCAATGCCACCAAGCATTGCCGCACATCGCCCGGCGGCAAAACACCCAGCTCGTCACGAAGCTGCCCGGTTGACCCGCCGTCGTCCGCCATACTCACCAGCGCCGTCAAATTACTAATATAGTTTTTTAAGCCCGACAGCACCATAAAACTGCCTGTCCCGCCACCGATTACTGCCGCTTTCGCTCCCATAATTATCTCCTGTTATCCTAAATTACCAATCCGACGGCACCTCATGCACGTCGTCATAACAAATCTGCACCTCTTCGCTCGTCATGCTATCGTCAATCTCGCTGCACATCAGTGGCCTTAAGAATCTTGATTCCTCATGCGTCTGCGGGCTGCCGTCGCGCCCCATGGATCGCTCATAACTCGTCACATATAATTTATGCCGCGCCCGCGTCATCGCCACATACATCAGCCGCCGCTCTTCCTCCACGCCCTCGTCGTTGCCGTTTTCCAGCACCCGATAAGAAGGGAACACGCCGTCATTCAGCCCCACCACAAAGACCTCGTCCCACTCCAAGCCTTTTGCCGAATGCACTGTCATTAACGTTACGGCATCGCTGCCCACGCTCTCATCCGAGCTGGCAAATAAGGCCAGCGAGCCCAAAAAATCGTCCAAGCTCTCATACTCCCCCGCCTCCGCAATAAACGCCTTGACGTTCGCCACCCTCGCGTCTGCCCGCTCGTCTTTGCGCGACTTTAGATAATCCAGATATTGCAACTTCTCCACCAACTCATTGGCAATCTCTTGCGGCGTGCTTGTCGCGACTTTGGCCCGCAAGTCCTCCAGGAGCGCCATAAACTCCAAGAGCCCCGCGTGCGCCTTGCCGGAAACCTTTTCGCCCGCAAAGTATTTCTCCAGCGACTTCGCACCCACACCGCGCGCCGGCACATTGACCGCCCGTATAAAACTGACCGAATCGTTCGGCGCAATCAACAAGTTAAGATAAGCGATGATATCTTTGATTTCTGCCCGGTCGTAAAAACGCTGGCCGCCAATAATCTTGTAGGGGATTTGGTGTTGCAAAAAGACCTTTTCAAACGGCAAGCTCTGCGCGTTGGTGCGATACAAGATGGCAAACTCCGCGTAGTTGGCCCCGTTCATCGCCGCGTATTCAATTCGGTCCGCCACAAACCGCGCCTCCTCAAATTGATTATAAACTCGCACTACCTCAATCGGCGTCTCGCTCTCGTTGGCCGTCCAAATCGTCTTGTCGGTCCGGTTGAGGTTTTCTTTGATCACTTTGTTCGCCGCGTCCAAAATCGGTTTTGTGGAACGGTAGTTTTGCTCCAACTTAATCACGGTCGCGCCCTTAAAATCATGCTCAAAGTTCAAGATATTTTGGTAATCCGCGCCGCGCCACGCATATATAGATTGCCAATCATCGCCCACCACGCAAATATTGCGCTGCTCGTTTACTAGCGATTTTACAATTTGATACTGGATTTTGTTGGTGTCCTGGTATTCGTCAATCAAGATGTGCTGGAACTTCTCGCGGTATTTTTCGCGCACCTCCGGCACCTCCAGCAAGCGCAGCCAGTAGAGGAGTAAGTCGTCAAAATCCAGCGCGCCGTTTTTTTGCCGCTCCTCCTCGTAGATGCGGAATATCTGCGCCGTTTTTTGCTCGTAGCTAGTAGTCGCCCGCGCCAAATACTCACCGGCATCTATATTATAGTTCTTGGCGTTAGAAATGTCGCTCTCCACATCGCGCATCTGCGCCCGCGTTAACTCCATGCCCGAGCCCTTAATGATATTTTTAATCAACAACCGCCGGTCGTCCGCGTCATAAATGATAAAGTTTTTTGCCAGCCCCACCGCCTCGCCATCCATCCGCAAAACCTTCAATGCAATCCCATGGAACGTCCCCATAAACGGTAGTGCGAGGGGTGGTGCCGAAAGGGGACCCGCCCCCGGGTTTGCCGTAGGCAAAGAGGGGGATGGGGTATGATTCGGCGACAGGACCCCGAGCAACTTCTGTGTTCGGCTCTTCATCTCCGCCGCCGCCTTGTTGGTAAAAGTCACCGCCAAAATCCGCCGCGAATCCACGCCGTGCGCGATCAAATTCGCGATCCGGTGCGTCAAGGTCTTGGTTTTGCCGCTGCCCGCTCCCGCCAAAATCAAAATCGGCCCCGCAAGCGTTTCCACGGCGCGGCGCTGCTCCGGGTTCAACCCTTCCAAAATCCTGTCCATAATCTATATTATACCAGTCACCGGCAGGGGCCGCAAGTTGACCTTGCATTTGACTTTACATGTATATATAATAATTGTATTATGCATAAGCGTTTTAGGATTCTTTTAGGTGCGGCGGTAGTTTTGCTGTTAAGTACCTTTTTTTCATTAATCCCTAATGGAGAAGCAAGTGCCGCCAGTAAGCTACCTACCAGTCTTGACGGTGTTAATCGTGTCGAATGCATTAACAATGTGCAAGTTACCGGCAGTATGAGTGTTTACTATGTTCAATATTTCAACCTTTTTGACTCAAATGGCAACCGAACCAATGGTAATGGTCCTCTCGGCACCCCGAGCGAATATTATATAAACGATAACAAAACCAGTTGCGGTGAAGTGATGTCCACCCTCTTTCTAAATGTAGGTGGAGTTTCCGGCGATTTTGAAACAGTCTGTAATAGTGCCGGTGGTAATTGCGAAGCTGTGCGCAACTCTGCAAACATTGCGGTTAACGTAGTAACTATAGACAATCTCCGTT
Source organism: Candidatus Saccharimonadota bacterium (assembly GCA_009778015.1). Lineage (GTDB taxonomy): Bacteria > Patescibacteriota > Saccharimonadia > Saccharimonadales > Saccharimonadaceae > WQUV01. Next base: position 802 of record WRKS01000025.1, on the reverse strand, counting down.
ATGAAGGCGATTTGGACTTCACCTTTACTGCTACCATTCGCACTAATAGCCCCGACCAATTGCCTTCTGTTTCAGACATCACGACATCCGCTACGGTCAGAATTGACAATTTTTGGGCAGGAACAAAAACTATTAGCGGGATTACTCATTCATGCAGCCAAGCTAGTGGCGCGAATCAATATAGCTGTACAGGATCATTTGATGTTAGATCTTCCCTTAGTGCACAGGAAATTCAAAACTTGCGCGATAACGGCGGTACAGTTAGCCTAACTGTCAGGGCCGGCAGCGCCTCCGATAATGCTACGAATTCTTTTAATCCTGACGAAACTAATCCCGGTGGACCGGGGACAGTCGTCCCCGGCAACCCTGACGGCACCGATGACGCCGTCAGAGAAGTCACCTGCGACCTTGGTCCCTTCGGCTGGGCGCTCTGCCCCCTAATTAGCACCATTGACTCCATGCTTGGCGGCGTTTATGAATGGGTTGAGAACAACTTCCTCCAAATAGATGTGGCTTTTTACCAAGTCAACGGCGGCACCTATCGCGCCTGGGAAATATTCCGCAACATCGCCAATATCCTCTTCGTTATCTTTTTCTTGGTCGTTATCTTCTCACAATTAACCAGTGTTGGTATCAGTAATTATGGCATCAAAAAAATGCTACCCGAAATTATCACGGCAGCCATCTTAATCAACCTCTCTTTCTTTATCGCCCAAGCTATGGTGGATTTGTCTAACATTGTTGGTTTCCAGGTTAAGAGCCTGCTTGAATTTATTGCTGCTTCAATTCAAACCGGCACCCC
>WRKS01000024.1 GCA_009778015.1 Candidatus Saccharimonadota bacterium | reverse complement strand
ATCTCGCGTCGCTGAATAACCTTAAGCCAATCGTCACTATCCCGTCGCCCGCGACCAAGACAAAAATGATTGTTGCCGCTACGGACACTAGCAGCCAGACAATGTCCAGCTCCTCTTTGCGCTTGTCGGCCAAGCGGCCGCCCAGCCAGTAGCCGAGCGCTAGCGCCGCCATAATCACTCCCAACACATTCGTCCAGACAAAGATAGACGTGCCAATCGTCGGCGCCAGCAGCCTGGCCGCCACCAGCTCAAAAGTCATCAGCACAAAGCCCGCGACAAAAGCGACAGTTCGGTAAATTAAACTCTTTTCCACCTCTTAACTATACCACAATTTACTATATTATCCAAGGCGTGTTTTAACATCAGCAATATGTTCGTTCCAACAGATGTGATACAGTAGTCGTATGAGTAGAGGAAAAGTGATAAAAGCCAGCGGGTTAAATGTTTGGCCGCACGAGCAATATATGGCCGACGTCTTAGCTGAAGCTGGGCACGTGGTTGAGTTTTTGCCAACAATAGACCAAGAGGGTGTTTATACACCGGATGTATTACTGGATGGTGTGCGCTGGGAATTTAAGTCGCCAAAAGGCGCGAAAATAGATTGTGTTGAACGCAGCTTAAAACGCGGTACAAAACAGAGCGACAAGATTATAGTCTCGTCGCATCGCGTTAAATACATTCCAGACAAAGCCATAGAGCGAGAGTTAACACGAAAGATGCGGGCAAACAAAAAAGTGACGATAGTGAAATTTATAAATCGTAAGCACGAAATTATTGACATCACCAAATGAGTCTGCTATAATAAGGGCACTGAAGACCCGAACGGAGCAGTATGTTCCTACCTCGGGACTTCTTTTTTGCTAAAGACGCACAATCATAAAAGCCCCGATTTCTCGGGGCTCCTGTAATCTTTTTGAGTTTTAGCCTCGAACGCCGCTCTGACCGCTCAAGTTTAGCGCATTTAGGACCAAGCCTATGATAACGCGCGCTGCAATCGCCACCACTAAACCAATCACTGCATAGAGGATAGTGTTTTTGGCACCGGCAACTTTCTTTTCGTCACCGCCGCTGGTGACATATTTAATACCGCCAACCACGATGAAAGCAACTGCCAAACCACCAACAATGAGAGTTAGAATGCGGAGTATAGTCTCTAATACAGTATCAATAGTCCAGCTGCCAGCTGTTAGCCCACCACCCGTCCTTGCGGTATCAATACCGCTCTGAATACCTGCTATTAATTGAAACATCTTTAGTTCCATCTGCGCTCCTTTTATATTCTTATACCTTTATCATACCACACCCAGCGCGCGTGTCAAGACAGAACACAACTTTTAGAGGATTCTTTTTAATTGGTGTATTCGTAAACCGTCTGGACAATTATCGCCGCCATAATCATCACCACCAAACCGATTAAGGCAAAAACCAGCGTTTGTCTGCCGCGTTTGGTTTTCTCCGGTTCACCACCGCTTGTCACTAGCTGGATCGCGCCCACCACTATAAACATCACGGCCACACCGCCGCCAAACCACAACAGCACATTCAAGATGTTAGTCGCACTCTTGTCTAAGTTGTTGTTGTCCACCCCTCCGCAACCTGGCGCATCCCGGATCTCGCTACAAATCGGATCTCGGTACCCAGCCGCCGCATCCTCCGCCAGTAGCGCATCACTCGCCAACGCCACACCCATAATCGCCAGTACCGCCACACAACCTGCAAACACCAAGCGTAACTTCTTTAAGATATTCTTGCTATTCATTTTCATTTCTCTCCTATGTCCCGCTATTCGCCGCGTTAAAGACTATCCGCACTAACGCTCCGGCCAGCACCATCACCACCATGCCAGCTAAAGCAAAGATAACTGTATTTTTGGCCTTGGCTTGGGCTTGCGGGTTGCCGGCCGACGCCGAAAGCTTGACGCCGCCCCATACCACCATCGCCACCGCCGCTATCCCCATCATAAACAAAAAGTTTGAGACAGCACTCATCCACATTGCGTCCGTATCTGTAGGCGCACCACTGATATTGACTCCGCCCGGGTCTGCTGTTATAGTTGGCTCCGTGCCAGAGACAAACAACGCGTCATTGATAAATCGCACCGCGCCGCTGGCGCAAACCGCTATTACCACACCTATCAGCGCGTTGCCAATCGTTGTCTTGCCCCGCGCCATCTTGGCCGGGTCGCCGCTAGAAAACATCACCCAGAACCCGCCGACAAGCACAAACAGTACCGCCGCATAGCCAATCAGCGTCAATAGAATGTCCGCCACATTACCTACAATCCGCCAGATAAAGATTCGCATCTCTATGTTGTTTCCACCAGTGGTTGCGCCACTCCCGGCCACAGGCCTACATAGTTCAGTTCCACCACTTATGGTTAGGCCATGATACCACGGCCGCAAGTTAAAGAACCCGCTATTCACCACTGCGCTAGGGTTGCCACAGGCCGATGCCGGGCTCGCCATCAGCGTCACATTGGCGAACGTTGCGCCCCCCAAAACCATCGCTACCGCCAAGAGCATTTTTGCCAACCTGCCGCGCATTTTATGTTACTCCCGGCAACAGCCAACGCATCAAGGCGTAGAACAACGCCCATACCGCAAGACCAATCATAATGTTGACTATCATCTTTTTGGCGCCCGTCACGCTTTCTACCTTGTCGCGCGCCTGCGTGTAACGAATCGCTGCCACCACTATACCTACTGCTGCCGCCACACCAACGCCGGCCGTTAGCACATTCAACACGATGTCTAGCACCTCAAAGATACCCTCGCCGCTATTACCGCTGCAATCTACGCTAAAAATCGCCCCGGCGCACGGGTCGTTACCGCTACCAGGCCCAGTCGATTGCCCAGGGAACGTGCACTCATGTATATTGTTCCCACCACCCGGCGTATCGTCTATCAACGCCCCGAGAGTCCCCCCCGCGTCCAGGCACGCATTTAAGCTCATAGGTACCCCAGAAACCTCTGCCACGGGCACAGAAACCACAGCCACAGCACTCGCCACCAACAACGCCATAAAGAATCGAGTGAATCTAGCCATACTACCCACATTATACCACATCTCCACCAAAATCAAGCCTCCTATGCCTTTTGCCCCAAAGTTGCCCCAAAACCCCCAAGAACCTCCCAAACAACAAAGCTTGTGCTTATTCACGAAACCACGCAAAACTATTGCTTTTTGAGGTGGAGTGTGCTATAATAGTAATGGCAAAACATGCCATAAGCGTGTATTGCCCAAACCAATGGAAAAACCGATGAAAAAACGATTTCTTTCGTTATTTATTTTTATTGCCTCGGTCTTGACGGGGGGCTTTTTGCTTTCCGCCAACATTTCGGCTCTGCCGACCCTTCCGAACCCTCAAACCCCTACTCCGACCGCCCCAACCACCCCTATAACCCCAGCCACTCCAACTCCGACCGCTCCCAACCCTACCCCAACCCCTGACGACGAGGAAGAAGAAGAGGAAGAGTCCGAAAACGCGGCCCCAGTTAATAACTGCGCCGAGCAAATGGGCAAAATGGCCTGGGCTATCTGCCCGATCACCGGTATAATCGCCGCCGGTACCGACGCCGCCATGAGCGCGCTTTCGGCCTTGCTGGTCGTCAATATGACCTCTGATGTCTTTGATTCGCCCTTATATTACATCTGGGGATACATTAGAAACATCGCCAACGTCATCTTTGTGATGATGTTCTTGGCCATGATTTTCTCTCACTTTACCCAGTGGAACATCACCAACTACGCCCTCCGCCGCGCCGCCCCCAAGCTCTTGGCCGTCGCCATCCTTGTCAACCTCTCATTCTACATCTCGGTCGCCGCTGTCAACCTGTCCGACATCTTTGGCGTCAGCCTAGTCGGCCTCTTTGATTCTATCGCCGCTCAAGCCGCCGCCAACGGCACCATGAATCTCGCCGACATCCCAACCTGGGAAGCTGTGGTTGCTTTTGCAATCGGCGGTGGCGGCGCCGCAGCTGGTATTCTCGCTCTACTTGTCGTCTCTGGCGGCCTCGCCGGCATTTTCTTTGTCCTCTTACCTATCTTGCTCGCCGGCCTTGTCGCCGTCCTCGCGGCGCTCTTTACCATGGCCGCCCGCCAAGCTCTGATCTTCTTGCTCGTGATGCTAGCACCGCTAGCTTTCGTATCGTTGCTCTTGCAAGGCACTGAGAAATACTTTAACCTCTGGAAAAAGTTCTTCCTCCAAATGCTAATTATCTTTCCGATGTTCGCCCTGCTCTACGGCGCCTCGCGCCTAGCCGGTTGGGCTATTATAGTTACCGCGACCGGCATGCTTCAGGTTGTCTTGGGTATGGCGGTGCAAATCGTGCCGCTTGTCATGACGCCAGCCCTGCTCCGCATGTCCGGCACCGTGCTCGGCAAGGTCAACGAGCTGGCGCGGAAACCATTTGCCCCAGCGCAAGCAGCCCTTGGCACCTACAGCAAAGAGCAGCAGATGATTGCCCGCGCCCGCTATCTCAACAAGGGTATGCTGCCCAACACTTATAACCCTTCCGCCAAGCTCTCCGCCTTCATAGCGAAACAAAGCGCTCTCCGCGCCGAAAGCTACAACCTTGAAAGCGGCATCGCCAAAAACCGCTTGGGCGCCTATGTTGATAATTATGTCTCCGCTCACAGTGTTAAGAAAGGCAACCACGAGCTCAAGAACAAGTTGGGCTATGTCGCCAAGCAATCCGGTGTTGACGAACTAGAGGCAAGTATCGCCAAATTAGACCGCTCCAGCACCCTCAACGAAGCGTCCGGCTGGTCCGACTCCGACCACCCTGCCGGCACTCGCGGCCAGCGCAAACTATCGCGCATCGCCGCCAAGGGCTCCGACGCTTGGCTCCGTGTTTGGACCGCCGAGCAGCGCAAGACCGAAAACGACTTTGGCGATGAGAAATTCCGCAACGAACTATTGAACGACGCCTACCGAGCCAACGAAACTTACCAAGCGCTTAAAAACACTACTGAGGGCGAGGCCACCCGCGTCCGGCTCCAAGACAAGCTCAATAACTACCAGCGCTTTGTCGCGCCGATTGAGGGTACTGCTCACCGCGAAAGCGCAGCGGCAATCGCCGAGGGCAAGATTATGCGCGATCGCTCGGTCGCCCGGGCCATGAGCATGCACAACATGATGAACAAAAAGACCCGCGATGCTTATGCCACGCTCTTTAGCGACACCAAGCTCACCTACGACATCCAGCGTTCGCTCAAGGACTCTTTCCGCGAAAAAGACTGGAACAAGATGGAGGCGGCGATTGACATCATGGCACAGCGCGGCGACTATAACTTGATTACCGACGAAATCGCCGACGCGACCGAGGCTGGCTATCTGCTAGACAAGGACGCCGACGGCAACATTATTGATGATGTCGCCAGCGAAGGCAACAAGCGCCTCATGGACACCCTTGTTAAATACAAGAATGACGCCGCTCACCTTGCCATGTATGCCAAGAGCATGAACATCCGCCGCGGCAAGTGGGGCAACTTTGAGGGTAAAGTCCAACGCTGGATGAACGAGAAAATGCCTAACTCCAGCCGCGAAGAAGTGATTGAAGCAATCTACCGCGACAAGGCAAGCAAGAAGTTTGTTGTCGCTATTGAGGATGTTACGCCAGACCAAATTCAGTTCGTCCGCAAAGAACAAGAGGATTCCACCCGCGCCGTCACCATGGTTGGCTGGGCGGCTGATCAAGGCGAGCTCGGTATGCTCAGCTTGCTCGGCAACATTACCCAACCAGGTATCGCCAAGAGCCAAGACCGCACCACCTTTGAGGCGATTATGGACCTCATGAACAAAGCTAATCATGTTAACCCGGACGTCAAGCCAAACGGCTTGCAAGCCGGCTTCTTGGTTAAGCAACTTCGCTCCGCTGCTTGTTCCGGCGAGATTGACGGTGAGACTTTGACCAACCTTAACACCCTTCTTATCGGCCGCAGCATGCCGGGTAAGCCTGGAGTTAACAACGAGGGCTGGGATAGCGTTAACTACGCGTCTATCTATTCTTACCTTGGTGATATGTCGGCGCGCCAACTTGCCAGCATGAAGGCCGGTCAGTTCGCTGCGCTCAATGACGCCCTCTTGCAAGAGGATGGCGCCTATGCCTCCGGCAAGATTAGCCCAACCATGCTCCACCTGCTTAATAACGCCATGTATGACATCGCGAACGGCAACACCATGCTCAAGCAAGAGATGAATACCGACATCCGCCGCAAGATCAATGTGGACAAAATGAGCGACCGCGCCGACAAGCGCGCCGGCTCGGATGGCTACCTATTTGATGGCGACCCATCGCGGCCGAACGCACCATTGTTCGCCGACCTTGAGCCGCATTTGCTTGATATCCATGCTCGCAACTTGAAAGGCGCCGATCGCGTCAGCCTATTCAATCATAGCGACCTTGCGAAAAAGCTTAACGACTACTACCTTGACATGAGCAGCACCACCGGTTCATTTGAGACTGGACAGATTGCACCCGAGCTCCAAGAGCTTATTAACGCCATGAGCCCTACCGAAAAAGCGCTCTTGGATGACGAAATGCGTGCTGCATTTGGCCTGACTGGTAAGAAACCCAGCCTATAAAGCCTGAGCCTCAAGCATCTTGCAATCTCAAAACAAAAGACATATAATAAATACAGAAAAGGAGATTTGGCGTCAGCCATAAATTGCCATGGAAAAGATTGAGTGGGAAGCTAGCGAGTACACGATCAACAAGCGCGGCGCGTCATTTTATGTCGCCTTTACTTTAGCAGTTCTAAGCCTAGGCGGGCTGGCGGTGATGGTCCGCTCTTGGACCTTCTTGGCCGTGGTCGTCGTCGCGGCCGCCGCCCTGATTGTCCAGGCCAAAACCAAGCCGCCGATTGTC
>WRKS01000023.1 GCA_009778015.1 Candidatus Saccharimonadota bacterium | reverse complement strand
GACGATACGGCAGCGGAGCTGCGCCATACAGCAAGGGCGGGCACTATGTCGGCATCCGCGGTGTGACATCGGACGGTAGGTGGTTGATTGCCGATTCGGCGAGCAGAAACAGAGATCAGAACAAGCAATGGGACCCGCAAGAGGTGTTGGCGGCCGGTATGAATATCGGTAACTTAAGGGCGGTAAGGAGATAGTATGAAGTTTGACTGGGATGCGTTCTTGGCTAGCAGAAAGGGCAAAATGGTGTTAATAGGTGCCGCTGCGGTACTACTGGTTGGTCTTATCATTTTGGTTTGGATGGCGTTTAGGCGGCCGCAGACACCGAATATAGAGCAAGAGATTTACGACCCAATATCGGGCGACACGGTGCGGATTCTGGACCAAGACCCGGAAGAGCCTTGGGATGGAGTCTTTTTGTTAGGGTTTGGCGTCTTTGGGGAGATTGGTTTTACCGGTGTGCAGCAAGAAATTATCTTTGCGACGGTAAGAGATTTCTTTTCCGAGGGCTACCCAGATATAAGTCAGTTGAGTCTTAGCCGAAATAGTATTAGCTATGACATAACTAACGAGGATATTACATGGTTTGAGCTTATCTCAGATACAGAAGAGACGTTTAGAGTTAAACTGGATATAGAGGGCTCCATATTCCGCGTAGCGGTTTATATTTATGATGAAGCGGGCAATCGGTTGAATTAGTTTGGCCCGGCGACAAGCGTAATCAGCGGCTTGAGTTTGGGCGGTGGGGCGACGGACGAAATGATGATTTGGTGCGAGGAGAAATTGGACATTAGGGCGGTTTGGCGCTTGTCGTCCAGCTCGGAAAAAACGTCGTCTAGTAAAATAAGCGGTTGAAAATTATGATGGTTGGCGTAGCCGAGCGCCTCAATGAACTTCTGCGCGATGATGATGGTGCGGTTCTCGCCTCTAGACGCGGTGCCGTCGGCCAGCTTGCCGTTAAAAATATAGAGGAAATCGTCGCGGTGCGGGCCAAAAGTGGTGGCGCCGACGGCGACGTCGCGGGCAAAAGAATTCTCTAGGGCTCTATGGTAAGCCCGTTCGTCCACGACGCGGCCGCTATATTTGAACTCTACTTTTGCCTTGGCGTCGGCGATGGTGTTATAAACGCTGCTGATTTGCTCGTTGGTTTGATTGGCACCGAACGCGCGTGTGGTGAGAATCTCGGTGCCATAGGCCGCTAGCATGGCGTCCCAGGCATAGATGTTTTCGCGCGTGGCGTAACCGGACTTTAGAAGGCGGTTGCGCTGCGAGAGGGCTTTTTTGTAGCGGGTAACCGCGCGAGCAAAGCCGGGGCTTAGGTGCCCGAAAAAGCGGTCAAAATAGTCGCGGCGACTGGTCGGCGAGCGATGGATAAGATTAAGATCGTCCGGCTCAAATAAGACAATTGGATAGCGGTATTTGACGGGCAGCCGCTTGGATTTTTGCTCGCCTACCTTAAAGTCTTTGCTTTGCTCGCTTAAAACTACTCTATGAGTGAGGCCGTCGGTTTTCATGAGCTCCGCCAAGAGTTCAGTCTGGCCAGACTTAATCATTTCACGGTCGGTGGATTTGAAACTAGTGCCATGCAAAAGCAAATAAACCGCCTCTAGGACAGAGGTTTTGCCGGTGCCGTTTTGGCCAACGATTAGCGTGACGTCAGGCGCAAAGTCCATCGCAAACCGATCATGCGACCGAAAATTTCGGAGCTTGAGAGATTTAACGATTTGCATAGCGGGGTTAAGCCTTTCGCGGCATCACAATATAAATCAAGCTGCCTGAGTCGTTGCCGCGGATGACTAGCTTGCCGTTAGAAAAGTCCAGAATGGCGTCCGGAGCGGCAAAGACGCTAAGCGCGTCAATCAAGAAGCGGATATTAAAGGCCATACTGACATCGGCGCCGCTTATAACGGCCGCCATCTCAGAGGAGTTGGAGCCAAGCTCGCTCTCCACCGCCACAACAGAAAGCTGGTTTTGTTTGACATCGGTTTTAAGGACGGCGGTATTATCAACAATACGGGCAAAAACCTGCGCCACGCGCAGCAAGCGGAGAAGCTCGGCGCGTTCAACGACCGCTGTATCATCGCCGGCCTCAGTTATAAGCTGGCGATAATCAGGATAGCTGCCAGAAATTAGGTTGGTAGTGATTTTGGTACCAGTAGAGAGCAGAAATTGCATTTGACTCTCGCCGACTTTGATTGTCATATCGCCCTCGTCGGCGGCGCCGAGCACCTCGCCGATAGCGGCGGTTGGCACGATAACCCGTATATCGTCGTTAAACTTGGGGATTAGCTCCACCTCGGCTAAGCGATAGCCGTCGGTAGCGGCGACAAAGAGTTTTTTGTCGTGAGAATTGAAGCAAACGCCGGTTAGCGCGGGGCGCGAGAAGTCGTTTGAGGCGGCGCCAACCACGCACTGCAAGCTGTCGCGAAACCCAGACATGGGCAGAGAGAAAGAGAGGGCGTCTTTTTCTAGCTCCGGGACCTCTGGGAAATCCTCGGCGCTAACGCCATTAAAGGAGGCCGAAAAACCCAAGCTCTTGACTTTGAGTTTAGTGTCTTGGGTAGAAATATCCAATTCGGCGTCCGGGAGATTATTAATAAACTCGGCAAGCGGTTTGGCTGGGATAGTGATGACGCCGCTTTTTTTGATTGTGGCCTCTAGGGTTTCTTCGCTAGCGAGTTCAAGGTTGTTAGCGATAATTGTTAGCTTACCTTCATCGGCTCTTAGTAGGACATTGTTAAGGATTGGCAATTGGTTGCGTGAATTGGCAATTTTACTGATATTGTTTAGAACTTTAGAGAACTTATTTTTATTGATTAAAAAATGCATTGCTGCCTCCTTTTATTATAAGATTATTATTGTTATTAGGGTTGTGGATTGTGTGGAAAAGCCAGTTGGCGCCAGATAAGCGGGGGTTGTGGGAAAGTGTGAGGGAAGGGTGGTGGGGGTTGTGGGTAAGTTGGTTGTGGGTGCGGGTTGAGGTGGGGGTTGTGGGTAAGTTGTTGTGTTCTGCACGGGATATGGTGGTGAAAATGGGGAGTTTGGCGGTTGTTTTCCACATTATTGTGCACATATGGCGAAAAGAGGGCTTAGCGTTAATAGGGTTGGATAACTTAGGCATTGGCGGCCTCCTGGATGTGGGTGATTTGATCGCGGAGTAGGCCATCCTCTTTAATTAGCTTGCTGATTTTTTGGACGCCGTTCATGGCTGTGGTGTGGTCTTTGCGGTTGAAGGTGCGGGCGATTTGCGGGTAAGAGAGCGAGAGGTCGGTTTTCATGAGATACATGGCGATTTGGCGCGGGTTGTTGATGTGTTTTTCGCGGCTTTGGCTGGTTAGCTCGGTGGGGGTGAGATGGAAGTAGGAAGCGGTGGCTTTGATGATGGTTTCGGGGCTGGTGCGTGGGCGGGCGTTACTGGAATCTTGGAGCTGGCCTTCTAGTTTGGCGAGTGAGAAGCGGGCGCCAAGGCTCATTTGGAGCAGGCCGGCATAATTGAGGGCGCCTTCTAGCTCGCGGATATTGGTAGTGTATTTGTTGGCAATAAACTCAATCACGTCGTTGCCGAGGTTGAGCTTACTGGACTCGGCCTTGGCGGCAAGGATGGCGCAGCGGGTCTCAAAGTTGGGTGGTTTGATTTCTATAATCATGCCTTGGCCAAAGCGAGTGACGAGGCGGTCGGCGAGCTTGGGGATGCGGGATGGTTGGCGGTCGGAGCTGATGATGATTTGCTTGCCGTTTTGGGTCAGTTCGTTGAAGGTGTGGAAGAATTCCTCTTGGCTTTTGTCTTTGCCTTCTAGGAACTGCAGATCGTCAATAATTAAGACGTCGTTTTCGCGGTATTTTTCGGTGAAGCCGGAGAGCTTTTTTTGGATGCTGGCGACAAAGTCTTTATAGAAGGTCTCAATTGAGGTGTAGAGAATGCGGAAGTCGGGGTTGGTTTGGAGGATTTCGTTGCCGACGGCTTGGATGAGGTGGGTTTTGCCGAGGCCGGCGTTGCCGTAGATATATAGTGGGTTATACATGGTGCCGGGGTTGTTGACGACGGCCTTGCAGGCGGCAAAGACCATGTCGTTGTTGTCGCCGACGACGAAGTTGTCAAACATGTATTTGGCATTGAGGTTGGTGGCGTGTTGTTTGACGCCGCTGGGTTTGGTGGCTAAGCCGGCGGTGAGATCTTGCGTGCTAACGGTGGTGTTCTTGCGGCGGCGCTCAATTTTGTCGGCGGCGCTTGCGCCGACGATAGCGTATTCAATTAGCTCGGGGGTGAAGTCGGCGGTTTTAAGGGCCTCACGGACAACTGCCGCGTATTTGCCTTGGAGGTTGCGGATGATAAAGGCGTTGGGCGCGCTGAGAACAAGGCGGCCGTCTTGGCAACTGACGAATTCTAGCTTAGAAAACCAGGTCTTGAACGACAACTCGTCGGTGCTATCCTCTAGTTTGGCTTTGGCGGCCTGCCATTTATCCTCCATATACATTTATAATAGCAAAGAATTTGGGAGTTATCCACAGATTTTGCTGGATTTGTGAATTATTTAGAATGTTTTGCGAGTATTGAATGTTGGCAACAGAGGTGGGGTTTTCCACACAAGGAAGCGGCCATGATAAGGGCTTGTGGAAAACAACTTGATTATTGTGGATAAGTTTGCTATAATAGACAATAGAAACAGGATAAAAGAAAGAAGTAGAGTATGCCAAAGCGAACATATCAACCCCACAAACGGCAGCGCCACACGACGCACGGCTTTTTGGTGCGCATGGCAACGGCGAACGGCCGCAAGGTCTTGGCTCGCCGCCGCGCTAAGGGCCGCAAGAAGCTAGCGGTTTGAGTTATAGGGGTGGCTAATGCTTCCTAGTAAATACCGCTTCCACTCCCGAGGGGGCGTGCAGGCGACTTTGCGGGCCGGTAAGACCGAACGAGGCGAGAAGGTTTCGGTGGTCTGGGCTAAAAATAGCCGGGGTGGAACGCGATTTGGTGTGACGATTGGCAAGAAAACGCTAAAATCGGCAGTGGGACGGAACCGAGTGCGCCGCCGGACTTATGAGATTATCCGCGGATGGCTAGGCGCGCAGGCCGAAAGGCCGCAGCTAGATGTGATTGTTATATTATATAGTGCGGAGTTTCGCGAGATGCCCTATGGGGAGTTTCGCGAGAGGCTGGTAGGGTTGCTGAGTAAGACCACCAAAGCAACTCATTCGGGCACGAAGTCGGTCTAGCCCGTCGTTACGGGTAGACCGCTTCTCGCTCTCGCCCGTAGGCTCCGAGAGTCCCTCATGAACTGCTTTGGTGGTCTTGCTAAAACTGTCATCTCGTGATATATGTAGTAATATGAATATTTGGGATTTGGTAGTTGTACAGCCGATTTTTAACCTGCTTTTGGCGGTTTATCAGCTGGTAGGTGATTTTGGTGTTGCGATTATTATATTTACGTTGCTGGTTAAGTTGGCGATGTGGCCGCTGATGAAGCGCCAGTTGATGCAGACGCGCTTGATGCGTAAGATCCAGCCGGAGCTGGCGGAGATTAAGAAGCGCTGCAAGGGCAATCGGCAGATGGAGAGCTTGCAGATGATGGAGCTATATAAGCGGCATAATGTGAAGCCGTTTGCCAGTATTTTGACGCTAATTTTGCAGATTCCGATTTTTATCGCGATTTATGGTGTGGTGCGGAACGCTTTGTCTAGCCCCGAGGCGATTGAGAAGTTTGCTTATCCGTTTACGCAAGGCTGGTCGCGCGTAGCTGAGATGATTGGTAATTTTGAGGCGTTTGAGCCGCGGCTGTTTGGCTTGGTGGACCTGACGGCGACGCCGTTGCCCCTAGCCACCGCGAGCGCGGCTATTTTGCTGGTAATTACTATTTCATCAGGTGCTTTGCAGTTTATTATGACCAAGCAGCAAATGCCAAAGCGGACTGGTAAAAAGACACTAAAAGAGATAATGAAGGACGCGGCGGATGGCAAAGAGGCCGACCAAGCGGAGGTTAACGCGATTGTGCAAGGTCGGATGGCGTTTATGATGCCGCTGATGATGATGTTTATTATGATTCAGCTGCCGGGCGCGATTATTCTTTACTTCTTTACCTCTAACTTGGTGTCGGTGGTGCAGCAGAGGCTGGCGCTGGCCAAGGACTTGGATACGATGGAGCACATGGCGGAGAAAAAGGTGCTAAAAGAATTGCGCGAGATCCAAGAGGGAGAAGTAGTGAAGAAGCAGGGCGAAAAGACGGTGACTCGGGTAAAGCTCGCGGACGATAAGAAGAAAAGCAATAAGACTAAGGGTGGCAAGAAAGGGAAAAAATGAACAGGGAGGAATCCATCCGTTTTGCAACCAAGTTTTTGGAGGACATAATTTCGTTTTTTGGTGTTAATGTGGCGGTTCGCTCAACGGCGGAGGACGATGTAATCCATTTGGCGGTGCCGTCTAGCACGCTTAACGCGGTTTTGATCGGGCGGAACGCCGAGACTTTGCGCGGTTTGCAGAATCTGGTGGCGGCGGCCTTGGCACAAAAAGAGGCGGCTTTGACTCGGGTGAACATTGATGTCGCGGGCTATAAGGAGCGGCGAGCGGCGCATATTGAGACGCGAGCGCGCGATTGGGTGGAGCGAGTGCGGCGCGAGGGCCGGGTTGAATTAGAACTGAATGCGGCGGATCGCCGGGTGGTGCACAAATATATTGAGGATATTTCAGATATTGACGGCACATCGGAAGGCGTGGGACGGGAACGAAAGCTGATCTTGACTCTAAAGAAATAATCAAACCCCCACACCCCCCTACTCACACGCGCCAAAGAGTCCGTCCCGTCGTTACGGGCGGACCTCTTTTGGCTTTTGTATCAGTCGTCACTGATTACAAAAGAGTTCGTAGGTGGGGCTTGGGGGCTGATTAGCGGATT
>WRKS01000022.1 GCA_009778015.1 Candidatus Saccharimonadota bacterium | reverse complement strand
AAAGCTCTTGGAAATGTGACAAAATTATGCCGCGGCCGGGGGGGGGGGTGGGTGGTTTTTTTAAAGAATAAAAAAGGGCCCCTCTACCTTGCGGCCGAGGTTGGGGGGCTAGAACGTTCCTCCGTTCATAGCATTGAGGACAAGTTGGACTATCACTCTTGCCAAAAGCGCTATAACTAAACCGATAACTGCGTAGAGTATGGTATTTTTGGCGCTAGTAACCTTATCTTTATCGCCGCCACTGGTGAGATACTTGACACCGCCAAATATGATGAAGAAAACCGCCAACGCACCAATCACCACCATGAGGATGTTTGTGATTAGGGTTAGAACCTGGTTCAAGTTCATTGCGTCTCGCATGCCGCCACCTGTTGCTGCAGTAACGCCGTCCTGAATTGTTCCGCCTATTATACGAAATGGTGTTAATTCCATTATTTACTCCTTTTACCTCTGTCTTGTAGGCTTGCCGGTCGCCAGAGGTCAAAAAACGACACCGCAAGGTGTCTTATTTCCATTCACAAACTAGCTTTCGCCGACTTGTTTATGCGATGCCGTTTTATATCGGCCAAACGCACAAAGCGTGCTAGTTTATGAAAATAAGACATTTACATTATAGCATATTTGTAAGAAAAGCAAGAGCAACCCCCGAGCCAAGAGGCCGGGGGCTTTGCGATGTGAGGCGTTGGTCTCCGAGGCGCCGGATTTAATAGCGGCTTCTAGGATTTTGGCGAAGGGGGTTTGGTGGTCCGGCGATTGAGTAGTCCGCCGCGGTTGGTTGCGGATGATGGGGCGGCGGTGGGGGCCAATGCTGTAAACGGAATTGACCCTCAAGGCGGGGGAGGCAGTAGTTTTCATGGCCAAATCTCCTTTCGTCATTTGGTCCGGATAGATGGTTCAACGCTAATGTCCGAGAGCGTTTTGTCCTATACCTACATTATATCATAATTTAGCAAAAATGCCGGAAAAGTTTAGCAAAGCCTTGACATGAGTGCTAGGTGTGATATACTAGCAGTAAGGCATATAGAGTGCCAGAAAGCATAGAAATATAAGGAGTAAGATAATGGGTAAAATTATTGGAATTGACTTAGGAACAACTAACTCGGCGTTCGCGTATATGATTGCGGGCAAGCCGGAGATTATTGCCAATGCCGAGGGCGACCGCACCACGCCATCGGTGGTGGCGCAGACCAAAAAAGGCGAGCGATTGGTAGGCAAAGTGGCGCAGCGGCAACGCGTGACCAACCCGAAAAACACAATTTACAGCGTCAAGCGTTTGATTGGCCGCAAGTTTAGCGACGAGGAGGTACAGCGCGATCTTAAAATCATGCCTTATGAGATTGTGAAAAAAGGCGATGGCGTGGCGGTCAAGATGGACGGCAAGGAATACACGGCGGAGGAAATCTCGGCGATGATTTTAGGCAAGATTAAGTCTGACGCAGAGGCTTTCCTTGGCGAAAAGGTGACCGAGGCGATTATTACCGTTCCGGCATATTTTAACGACCAGCAGCGACAGGCGACCAAGGACGCGGGTAAAATCGCTGGCCTAGAGGTCAAGCGAATCATCAACGAGCCAACCGCGGCGGCGCTGGCTTATGGCCTAGACAGCAAAAAAGACGAGCAAATCGCGGTCTTTGACCTTGGCGGCGGCACCTTTGACGTGTCTATTTTGGAGCTCGGCGACGGCGTGTTTGAGGTGAAGAGCACCAACGGCGATACCCACCTCGGCGGCGAAGATTTTGACAACGTGATTGTCAATTATTTGATTGATACCTTTAAGAACGAGAGCGGGATTGACCTTAAAAACGACCCGGCAGCGATGCAGAGGATCAAAGACGAGGCGGAAAAGGCGAAAAAGGAGCTATCTAGCGCGATTAGCGTGGATATCAACTTGCCGTTTATCACGGCGGACGCCGATGGTCCAAAGCACTTTGAGCATACTTTGACCCGGGCAAAACTAGAGGAGCTAACTGCACCACTCCTGGATCGCTTGGCGATTCCGGTAGAAAAGGCGCTAAAAGACGCGAAACTAAAGGCAAGTGATATTGAGCAAGTGGTTTTGGTCGGTGGTATGACCCGAATGCCGGCGGTGGTAGAGCGAGTAAAGAAGATTTTTGGCAAAGAGCCAATGCAGGGCGTTAACCCGGACGAGGTGGTGGCGGTGGGCGCCGCGATTCAAGGCGGTGTCTTGCAAGGCGATGTTAAGGACATTTTGCTCTTGGATGTGACGCCGCTAACCCTTGGTATTGAGACGGCCGGCGGCGTGCGAACGCCAATGATTGAGCGCAACAGCACAATCCCGACCAGCAAATCGCAGACGTTCTCTACCTTTAGCGACAATCAGCCGCAAGTGGAGATTCATGCGCTGCAAGGCGAGCGCGAATTTGCCCGCGACAATAAGAGTCTGGGTATGTTTGTCTTGGATGGCATTGCGCCGGCGCCACGCGGTGTGCCGCAAATTGAGGTGACATTTAACTTGGACGCCAACGGCATCTTGAATGTGACCGCCAAGGATAAGGGCACAGGTAAAGAGCAATCTATCACGATCCAGGGCTCAGGTAATATGAGCAAAGAAGAGGTGGAAAAGGCGCGTGCCGAGGCGGAAACTCACGCCGAAGAGGACAAGCGCAAGCGCGAGGTGGTGGATGCGCGGAATCGCTTGGAAAACACGATTTATCAGGCGGAAAAGATGCCGGATGAGTTCAAAGACAAGATTAGCGACGAGGACCAAGAAAACATCAAGAAGGCGGTGGAGGAAGCGAAAGAGGCCTTGAAAGACGAGGCGGGAGATTTGGATGCGCTTGAAAAGGCGACCAAAGACCTAAACGACCGGATTATGCCGATTGGGGCGAAACTATACGAGGGCGCGCAAAAAGATGGTGGTGCGGAAGGTGCGGCCGAAGGTGGCGAGGCGGGGGCGGAAGCTAAAGATGAGGAGGGGGCAGTTGAAGGCGAAGTCGTCAAGGAGTAAGAAAAAGGAACCGGCGCCCGCAAGGGGAGCGGTTAAACGTAAAACGACCAAGAGCGTGCGAATTATCGCTGGCGAGTTTAAGGGGCTTCGTCTAGAAGCCCCTGGTGCCGACCTCGCGCACGTGATGGGCGAGCGGGAGCGAGGCGCGGTATTTAACGCGCTGTTTTCGCTCGGGACGTTAGAGGGCGCGCATGTGTTAGATTGTTTCGCCGGGTCGGGGGCGTTGGGATTTGAGGCGTTAAGCCGTGGCGCGATGACGGTAGATTTTGTGGAAAATAACGCGGCGGTGCGCGCGGTGATTAAGCGGAACGCTGCAAAAACCGACGCTAAAAGTCGTGTAAAGGTTTTCACAAAACAACCCAACTCGGACGGCGTCGCCTGCGCCCGTCGGCACGGGGCAGACGCGCCTCGCTCTCAGGCTGCCGCCTTCCGAGATGCCTCGTTGGATTATTTTTGCGAAAACTACGACCTCATCTTTTCGGACGCTCCATATAACGACCCTCAATGGGAGCTAGTCGCTAAACTACCAGAGATGTTGGCGCGAGGCGGGCGGCTGGTGATTAGTCACGCCAAGACGTCGCCAATTCCAGCGGATGTGGTGGCGGGCTTGCGGAATGTTTACACGGGCACCTTTGCCGGCGCACAAATTGATATTTTTGTGAAATAAAAAGACCGCTGAATCAAATTGACTAGCGGTCTTTATAATGACTTGAGCTTTATAGTATTGATATTTACAGGTTTGTGGGGCGTGCAGCTTTGTCAAGTATGCTTTGTGGGATAATGCAAATGTCTAACGCCGCTAACCTTTTAGTGATTCGGTCAATTGCTGCGTCGCGGTCAAAAGCGACATAACACTCAATACCTCGGGCGTCCGTGGCTTCCTGGTCCAAGACCATGTCTATTATAGGATAGTTGTCTTCCATGTTTACGCCTCCTTTATGCCGAGAATGTCAAGCCAAAGTTTAATGGCGGGGATGGTTTCGAGCGAGCGCAGATTGAGCCAACCCTGTGTGTTGGGGTAAAGCTCAACGAACGAATCGTTGATGGCCTTGAATGCTGACAGCGCGAAGAACAAATCTTGTTCAGCACTGGCACCGCTGAAAGATATGCGAATTTCACCGGTTTCCGAATTGATTTTGTCGCCTTCAACGATTAAATCTTCGTAGGGTATGCGAACGCCGCCGTAGAAAGAGGTTATGCCGAAATTGTCCCGTATGAATTCATGCTTTTCTCTGGTGATATTGTCTGGGCTCGCCAGATTTTTGATTAAAGAGAGGAAAGAATCGTTTGCTCCGCGGCTTTCGCACATCCTGATTAGTTCCAGAATATCCTTTTCGCCGGTCGCCGCTTTCTTAGGGAAGAATTCAAGCGTTTGCATCTTTGCCTCGGCAAAAGAGCCGCCGCCTTTGTTGCCCTGGACATCTATATGCCAGAAAGGTGATTCGTCGCCCGTCGCTTGCATCTTGGCGATACAGCGCCAGCCGTTTGGGACGAGGTAGGCGAAATTGCATACCAATCGTTCCAGCCTTCTCAGGAAAACGCCAGTTTTTGCGTCCGCATTGCTTTCGGTGGTGTAGGTTAGGATTTTCATAGTTTTGCCCTCCAAATTAATTTTATTTGGGCAAACTCGTATCTGCCCTAGATGCCTACCTTATAGATAAGCAATTAGGGCAAATACGCCTACAAGTCATTGTTTGAAGGTGCAAATGAGTACAACGACTGTACTGCCGCCCCATTATATCATACTTATGGTAAAAAGTCAACCGCGAGACAATAAAAAACCGCCCTAGGGTGATGAAGCGAACATTAAACTTCATGCACTTTGGGCGGTTTTATAAAATGATAAGAGGTGTCATTTGCTGTTGCGGCGTTGGAGTTTCTTGCGGGCAGCGGCGGCTTCGGCGGCGAAGGCGTCGCGTTTGTCTGCGGGTAGGAATTTTTCGCAGTCGGCCATGAGGGCATCCACGGCTTTTTGCCAGATCTCGTCCAAGGCGGCCTTAAGAACACCGTCCAGAGATTCCATAGCCACGGCGACTGCTTTGGCGGCGCTGAGGCCGTCGCCTTTTTCATATTTGGCGATTGCACGCTTGTTGGCGGCGATTTCGTCCGTGAGAGCTTTGCGGGCCTCTTTGAGGTCTTTGGTTAGCTCCTTGACTTTTTTCTCCAAGGTCGTGATAGACTTCTCGTCGGCTTGGCTCTGGGCAGCTTGCCGTTCCAGCTGTCTGTTGAGGCGTTTGATCTCGGCCAAGCTTTCCTCGTTGGCTATGACGGCCAGATTCTTCTCGGTGCGCAGGCCAGACAGTTCGGTTTCGTAGTCAGCAAGCATTTTGCGGACATTGTCGTATTCGGTGTTGGCCTCATACTCGGCCAGCTTGGACTCGGCGGTCTCCGCGCGCGTTAAAGCCGCGTCTCGTTCGGCGCGCGAGGTTCGGGCGGTCGCCTCATATTCTTGGGCGAGACTAAGACTCGCCGCGGCGTCTTGTTGGGCGCTCGCGAGCAGGCCTTGCATCACGGCATACTCTGTTGACAAGTAAGCGTAAAATTCGTCCCGTTCGGTTGGCGTCAGTTCGCCGCCGGTGGTGGATGTCGGGTTATCGGCGGCGGGCAAGGCGACGTAGTTATAAGCGCCTCTGTCGTCCCGGCGCATAATGATTTCGCCGGCCTCTGCAAGTTCGGCAAGGTAGTTTTGGACGGCTGTGATCGCCTGGTGGGCGGAGCCGTTGCCCTGCTTAAATAATCTGCAGTGTAATATCTGGTGAGCTGGGTTTGGCCCAGTTCGTAGGATACCACCGCGGTTCTTAAGGAACTCAAGGATCTTTTGTTTGGCGCGTTTGGGGGAGTTTTGGACTTCGGCCATAATCTGTTGCCTCCTCTTCATTTTTAAGGTTATAGGGGCGGTATATCGCCCCTACTCTCTACCAGTATATCATGATTATGCTAAAAAGTCAATAGTGGGGGCATGATTTGAGGTTACGTGGTATAATAAGAGCATGAATATCCCGTTAGCCGAAAAGATGCGCCCGAAGACTCTATCAGAGGTGGTCGGGCAGGACGAGTTGATTGGCGAGGGCAAGATTTTGACGCAGATTGTGGCGGAGAAGGTGCCGACCAACTTGATTTTTTGGGGGCCGCCGGGGACCGGCAAGACGACGCTGGCGCGGATTATCGCGCAGGAGCTGGGGGTGGAATTCGTGGAATTATCGGCCGTTACGGCGGGCAAAAAAGATGTTTTGGCAGTGGTGGAAAGCGCCAAACGAGGTTGGAATCTGGGGCAGCGGACGCTGTTGTTTGTGGATGAGATCCACCGTTTTAACAAGGCGCAGCAGGACGCGTTTTTGCCGCACGTGGAGAGCGGGTTGATTATTTTGGTCGGGGCGACGACGGAAAACCCTTCGTTTGAGGTGATAGCTCCGTTGATTTCGCGCTCGCGCGTGGTGGTTTTGAAGCACTTGGACAAGCCGGCGATTCTGACGATTATCAAGCGGGCGGTTAAGGAGCTAAAAGTCGGCAAACGAGTGACGAAAGAGGCGATAGATTACTTGGCCGAGCTGGCGGCCGGGGACGCGCGGGCGGCGCTGGGTAACTTGGAGTTGGCTTTATCGCTGGGGACGGATAAAATCGGGGTAGAGGAAATCAAGCGGGCGGCGCAAAAAGTGGTCGCCGGTTACGATAAAGCGGGCGACATGCATTATGACATAATTTCGGCATTTATCAAGTCTATGCGCGGCGGCGAT
This sequence comes from Candidatus Saccharimonadota bacterium, assembly GCA_009778015.1. Taxonomy (GTDB): domain Bacteria; phylum Patescibacteriota; class Saccharimonadia; order Saccharimonadales; family Saccharimonadaceae; genus WQUV01. The sequence goes on along the minus strand of WRKS01000022.1, from coordinate 523 downwards.
GTAGATGCGACGCTTTATTATTTGGCGCGAATGGTGCAGGCGGGCGAGGACCCGAAGTTTATCGCGCGGCGGATGGTGATTTTCGCTTCTGAAGATATCGGTTTGGCGAATAATTCGGCGCTTAATTTTGCGACCTCGTGTTTTATGGCGGTAGAGCGGGTTGGCATGCCGGAAGGCGGGATTATTTTATCACATTGCGCTTATGCTTTGGCGAAAGCGGCGAAATCGCGGGAAAGCTATGATGCTTGGGGGGCGGCAAAAGTGATGGCCGAGCGGACGCCGAACTCGCCGGTGCCGATTCATCTTAAAAACGCGCCGACGAAGCTGATGAAAGAGCTGGGCTTTGGCCAGGGGCAGCAGTGGACGGCCGGGTTCCATCTGGGCAAGTCGTATTTGCCGGATGATGTGAAGCCGTTTGTGGACAAAGCCTAGCTCCCCTACTCACACGCGCCAAAGAGTCCGTCCCGTCGTTACGGGCGGACCTCTTTTGGCTTTTGTATCAGTCGTCACTGATTACAAAAGT
>WRKS01000021.1 GCA_009778015.1 Candidatus Saccharimonadota bacterium | reverse complement strand
CGTGCACGAGAATCCGTTTGATTATGGGTTCCATGTAATTACAACGACTACGCACAAAACTTTGCGCGGACCGCGCGGCGGGTTGATTTTGAGCAAGGGTATCGCGGGCAACCCACTAAAGAAACCGGAAAAAACTCTAGAAAATATCCCGACCTTGATTGATCGTTCGGTCTTTCCGGGCACTCAAGGCGGGCCGCTGATGCATATTATCGCGGCGAAGGCGGTGGCGTTTGGCGAGGCTTTGCAACCCGACTTTAAAAAGTATGCGGCGCAAATTGTCAAGAACGCTGGCGTTTTGGCGGACGAGCTGCAAAAGCTTGGTTTTAAGTTGATTACCGGCGGCACCAGCAACCACTTGATTTTGGCGGATGTGCACAGCAGCTTTGGCATTGACGGCAAGGAGGCGGAGATTGCGATTGATAAAATCGGCATGTCGCTTAACTGCAACTCTATACCTAACGACACGCTGCCGCCGTTTAGGCCGAGCGGGATTCGGCTGGGCACGCCGGCGCTGACGACGCGCGGCTTGACCGAGAAAGAGATGCCGCAGGTCGCCAAGTGGATGAGGGCGGCGATTGACGCAAGGAACGACGGCGCCAAGTTGGCCGAGCTGAAAAAAGAGGTGGAGAAGATGGCGGCCAAACACCCACTGCCGTCCGAGCCGAAAAAGGCGAAGCAGTAGAGCATTATGGAAATCGCACTATTGGTATTGCTGGCCGTAAACTTGGTGTTGGTGTTTGTGGTCTTTACGCGGCAAGACCAAGTGCGGAAAGAAACCGCGGACAATCTAGAAAAGCTGCGCGAGATAACGCAGAAACAATTGGATGACTTGCGCGAGGGCAACCGCGACCAACTGGACAAGATGCGCGAAACGGTGGACGAAAAGCTGCAAGCGTCGGTAGAGAAACGATTTAACGAAAGCTTTAAGGCGATTTCTGGTCAGCTAGAGCAAGTGCACCGAGGGCTGGGCGAGATGCAAACGCTGGCGGTCGGCGTGGGTAATCTCAAAAAGGTGATGGAGGGCGTAAAGACGCGCGGCATTTATGGCGAGGTGCAGCTGGGCGCGATTCTGAAAGACATTTTGACCAAAGAGCAATACGCGGAAAATATCGCGACTGTGCCCAAATCGCGCGACACGGTGGAGTTTGCGATTCGGATGCCGGGGCGCGATGACGATGCGGAAGTATGGCTGCCGATTGACTCCAAGTTTCCGATAGAGAACTACTCGCGTTTGATTGAGGCTTATGACAAGGGCGACAAGGCGGCGATTGACGCGGTGGGAAAAGCGCTTGCCGTGGATGTCAAGACTCAAGCCAAAAAGATTGGCGAGAAATATATTCAGCCGCCGCATACGACCGACTTTGGGATTATGTTTGTGCCGACCGAGTCGCTTTACGCGGAGATTTTGCGGATTCCGGGCTTGTTTGACGAGGTGCGGCAAAAATACCGAGTGACGATTGTCAGTCCGTCAACGCTTACGGCACTGCTGAATAGTTTGCTCTTGGGCTTTAGGACGCTGGCGATTGAGCAGCGGAGCAGCGAAGTTTGGGAACTTTTGGGCGCCGTCAAAACGCAGTTTGGCAAATTCGGCGACTTGCTTGCCGCGACCAAACGTAAGCTGGAAGAGACGGCAAATAAAATTGGTGATGCCGAAACGACATCGCGCCAAATTGAACGGCGGCTGCGCTCGGTAGAGACTTTGCCGGTGGCGGAATCCAAAAAGCTGATTGGCGAGATAGAAAGCGAATGACCCCGCTATTATGCGCTGGTTGGGTTTCATGCTAAAATCAAGTTATGGAAGATGAGAACCGGAGGCATTTAAGTTTTTTGGTAACCGCAGCGTTGGGGTTGGGTATGGCCTGCGCGGTGCTAGACAGCATGCTAAAAACGCGCGAGATTGAGCGCAACAACACGCCGCCGGTGATTGTAGAGGAACCGCAGGTGGATATGGTGGAACCGCCGGTGGATATCGCAGAGCCAGAGCTATAAGTCATGGTATAATAAAGAAAAGGAGTTTTATGGAACTAGAACGGACATTAGTCGTGATGAAGCCGGACGCCGTGCAACGCGGGATTGTGGGCGAGATTTTGGGGCGTTTTGAGCGCGTTGGTCTAAAAATCGTCGGCAGTAAAATGGTTACCCCGACCCCTGAGCATCTGATGACCCACTACGAGACTATCGGCAAAATGATTACCCGCCGTGGGCAAGAGGCTTTTGACGATAATCTCAAATACATGGTAACGGGCCCGGTAATCGCGTTTGTGTTAGAGGGCGTAGAGGCGATTAGTGCAGTGCGCAAAATCGTTGGCTCAACCGAGCCGAAAGCGGCGGACATGGGTACCATCCGCGGCGACTACGCGCACGTTAGCTTTGGTTACGCCAGCTCAAAGCGCAAGGCGATCCCCAACCTGATTCATGCCAGTGGCGACGAGGATGACGCAAAAAAAGAAATTATGCACTGGTTCCGACCGGAAGAGCTTGTCAGCTATGAAACAGCACTGGAAAACTTCCAGAGATAACCTTTGGCGGGTGGGATTGGTTGATTTTCGCCCGGAAATACTGTATACTATAACTGTTGCGGGTGTAGTATAATGGTTATTATATGAGTTTTCCAAACTTGAGACGAGAGTTCAATTCTCTCCGCCCGCACCATCAATAACTTAAAGAAAGAAGAAACATGTTTATAGCGATACTCGTTGGAGTGGCCGGACTTGCCGTTGGTGCAGGCGGCGTTGCGATTTACAGCAAAAGCAAAGAAAAGAACGCGGCTGATAAGGCTGACGCCCTACTCGGCAAGGCGAAAAAGGAGGCCGAAAAATTAGTTTTGGATGCGCAGAAGGACGCGCTAGAGGTAAAAAGCGCCGCCAAAAAAGAGGAGGACGAACACCGCAGGGATATCAAAAAGACCGAGGCGCGATTGGCCGAACGCGAAGAAAACTTGGACAAAAAATTTGAGCAGCTGGACAAGAAATCGGACAAGCTAGACCGAGAGACTAAGGAATTGGACGCACTAAAAGGCGAAATCAAGGATCTGCGCGTTAAGCAGCAAGAAAAGTTGGAAAAAATCGCCGGTCTATCCAAAGCCGACGCGAAAGAAAAGCTGTTTCAGATGACCGAGCGCGACATCAAAGAGGACCTAATAGGCCTGATTAAAAAAGAGCAAGAGGCGATTAGCCACGAGGCGGAAGAGTCTGCGGCTGCGATTTTGGTCGCGGCGATGGAGCGCATGAGCAGCGAAGTAACCGCCGACCGCACGGTAACGGCTGTGAAAATTGACGACGAAATGAAGGGCCGCATTATTGGCAAAGAAGGCCGCAACGTGCAGGCCTTGCAGGCAGCGACCGGCGTAGACTTCTTGGTGGATGATACACCGGGCATGGTAGTCTTGAGTTCGTTTGATCCGGTGCGTCGCCAAGTCGCGCGGGCAGCGTTGGAATTATTACTAAAAGACGGCCGCATCAACCCGAGCTCAATTGAGAACGCGGTAGAAAAGGCGACCAAATTGATTGACAAAGAGGCGACCCGAGCCGGCGAGGATGCCGCGCGCGAGGTTGGCGTGACCGGATTGCCGCATGACATTTTACACATTTTGGGCGAGCTGAAGTTTCGCACATCGTATGGGCAAAACGTTTTGCTCCACTCGGTTGAGATGGCGCATATCGCCGGCATGATCGCGGAAGAAGTCGGCGCAGATGTCCGGATTACCAAGACCGCGACACTACTACATGACATCGGCAAGGCAGTAACGCACAAAATTGAGGGCAAGCACACCGAGATTGGCGCGGAGATTGCGCGCAAATACGGCATCAACGAGCGTATTGTGCATGCGATGGAAGCGCACCACGAGGACATTGAGCCGACCACGATTGAGGCGGTGATTGTGAAGATTGTGGACGCGATTTCTGCCGCCCGACCGGGCGCTCGCAATATCAGTGCTGAGAATTTTGCCGAGCGGATGAAAGAGCTGGAGAATGTGGCGCTCAGCTTTGACGGTATTGACAAGGCCTACGCTTTGCAGGCCGGCCGCGAGATTCGCGTGGTTGTTGAACCAAAACAAATTGATGATTTGACGGCCTTTAAACTGGCGCGCGACATCGCCGACAAGATTGAAAGCACCATGAGCTATCCGGGTGTAATCAAAATTAATGTGATCCGCGAAACCCGCGCGATTGAATACGCGAAATAGACCTTAATGTCAGATAGTCCGACCAAGTCGGGGTGGGGGAGATTTTGGCGATGGATTTTAGTGCCGGCAAATTTGTTTTTGCTGGCACTTTTGGTTGTCGCAACTTTAAGAGTCGTATTGCCAGACCGCGACGCGGAACTGGTTAAAAGTGTGGCCGAGCAAGAGGTGGTGGTGCGGGGCCGTCTTTATGAGGACCCCGATCAGGGCGAAGACAAGACCTACCGAGTGCGGATTAATAACCTGATGCTTTGTCTAGACGAGGAGAATTGCGTCGGTGCGAAAGCGAATATTTTTGCGACGCTTAGAGTCTCGGCCGTAGGCTCCGAAGGTCTGGAACGCGGCGACACGATTGTGATACGCGGCAAACTGAAAAGCGGCTTTGGCGCGTTTAGCGGCACGATATATCGGGCCGAGGTATTGGCACATAGCAAGAGCGACCCGCCGGACAGGTTCTTGATAATCCGCAATTGGTTTAGCGCGGGGGTAGAGGAACATATCCCGGCGCCGGGATCCTCACTCGCGCTAGGCTATTTGTTAGGGCAAAAGCGCGCACTACCGATGGCGTTATTAAACGTGCTGGCGATTACCGGACTGACGCATATCGTGGTGGCGAGCGGCGCGAACTTAACAATTATCACGCGGATGCTGCGCCGCTTATTCGGTAAGTCGCGATTAAGAGCGTTTGTGATGGGAGTTCTGGCGATTGGTTTTATGGTGGGGATTATTGGCTTGGCGCCGAGTCTGGTCCGAGCAAGCCTAGTTAGTATTTTGGCACTGACGGCCTGGTATGTGGGGCGGCCGGTGCACCCGGTGCGTTTGATATTATTGGCCGCGACGACAACCTTAATTATAAACCCGACTTTTATTTTGGATCTTGGCTGGCAACTATCGTTTGCGGCATTTGGTGGCGTGCTGTTATTGGCGCCGGTCTTAACGCGCTTTTTTTACGGCGAGGCAAGACCGCGAGCCTTGCCACAAATCGCGATTGAAACAATCAGCGCGACAATTGCCACGCTGCCGATTTTGCTATATAACTTTGGCTACGTATCGCTACTGTCGCTGATACCAAACTTGCTGATTTTACCAACGATTCCGCTGGCTATGCTGCTGGCGTTTTTGACCGGTGTCTTTGCACAGCTTGGGCTTGTGGCGGTTGGCGGGGGGTTAGCCGCAGGCTTTGGCGGACTGGCTACAATAATCCTGCGTTATCACATCGCGGTAATTAACTTTTTTGGCGAGCTGGATTTTGCGATTCTGAAAATGGAGTTTTCGTTGGCCCAAACCGCGGTTGCTTACGCGGTGATTCTGGCTTTATGGCTGGCGCTGAAGTTTGGCACAAAGACTCGCCTAATTGAAACAAATGTTGTAGAATAACAGTATGTTGATTGCTAACGCAAAAGAATTACAAGACTGGGGTGAGTCGTTCGCCCATAAGCTACTCGCCGAAAAGCGAGAGGGGGCGCTAGTAATACAGCTGGTGGGGGATTTGGGCGCCGGCAAGACGACGCTTACTCAAGGCATCGCGCGAGGGCTGGGAGTTAGCGCGCAGATTACTAGCCCGACCTTTACTGTGCATAAAGAATACGTCAGTAAAGACAAAAAGACAGAGTTGCACCATTTTGATTTTTACCGGTTACCAGACTTGGGCATTATGAAGCACGAGATGCAAGAACTGGCCGAAGATCCGAATAACATTATAGTAATTGAGTGGGGCGGGATTTTGGGCGGCCTAATCAAGACAACTAAAACGATAAAGATTGAAAAGCTGGACGGAGAAAAACGCGCTTTGATTATGGACTAGCTCCTCAACTCGGCGTGAGTGCGAATAGCGCAATAGGAAATGGCAGGCTGTCTAATAATCCTTTATTCTTCGGAACGGCACTTGCAGAGACTATCTCAAATAATCTGGCAAACGTCGGCGGCTGGAATGGAGACCGCGCGAACAACGTTTATTCAGCTGCCGCCTATTCTCTTCGGGGGGGTAGAATAGATCTTGGACTAATTGATTCTGGTATTTTTGCTTTTGGCACTTCTGCTGGCGGCTCTCAAAACTTTTCTTCCCACCGCACCATACTATTAGGCTACTAAATGTATGTGGGGGGTGTTATTTTACCGAGGAATTGAAGAGTCCTTCTTGCGGTTCTGGTAAGATTTACGACGGTCATTTTGCCGGGCATATGATTGATGGTTATGGTGTGACCGCTAAACTACTGCAAGAAAATGGCATTGAAGTCATTTCGGAAGCCGACTTGTAACCCCCACATACATTTAGTAGCCTAATAGTATGGTGCGGTGGGAGGTGGTGGAGTCGGTATCTCCGGCAAAACGCTGAGACGCAAAGACGCCGTTAAGACTTGCGTTATTTGATCTGCCACCGCGCTCTTGCCACTGGGCAGTTGATTGTACGGAATACATTGAGTCATCATTCCAGTTGCTGGTGGTAGAAGTCCCAGTGCTCATGGTTTCTGATTGCGCATCTCCGAAAAACTTAGGCTTGTTAGCTAGACCGCCCCAAGCTATAGCCAAACTATTGCTCACGCCGAGTTGGCGAGTTAGCAAGAGCTGCGGTCGTAGAGGTCTTGGCCGGGGACTACCCAGTTGTTGATGGTGACGATGAAGTTTTTGCAGAATGAGGCGCCGGAGGCGCCGTTAAGTTGGACGGTCCACTCGGGGTAAGGGTAGGCGGTGTCAACGACCTCAATGCGGCCTTCAATGCGGCGGAGGCTGTCGGCGTTGCGGCCGGTGCTGTCAACCGCGACTTGGACGCCGACTAACGGCACGGCGGCGCCGTCGCGCTGGACGCGGACCTGGAAGTCGTGCGTGCCAACCAGGTAGATACTTTCTAAGATTAAGAATGCGGTGCCGTCGTGGCGGGTGGTGTTGTTGATTGGGTCGGGCAGAGTAATGGTGACCGAGCAGGCATAAGCGCCGCCGACGGGCGTGATGCAATTGATTGGGAAAGGATTATTTTGTAACTGGTCGTTGGTCTGGGCGACACTGGCCGCGGCGATGGTGTTGCTGCCGCCGCTCGCAACTGGCACCAAGATCATGCTGGC
>WRKS01000020.1 GCA_009778015.1 Candidatus Saccharimonadota bacterium | reverse complement strand
AAGAATAGCTGATTATTGGCTAAGCCGCCATTCCTAGTTGCGAAGGTTGGGCTCACGCCGAGTTGGACCAACTCGGCGTGTTTACTCAAAGCGTATTCAGTAATGGCATATTAGCTAACAATACAAAGTTCTTTGGTTCTAACACGGCAGAAACAATAAGCGTTTTTAACGCGCCCGGCGGCAGCTGGAATAGGGATAATGCTTTTATATACTCCTCGCCTTGGATCACTCAGGGCGGAACCGCAACTAATTCAGCATCTGCTGGCATTTTCGCGTTTAACGGTTGGACGGGCGGCGTCCAAGACTCCTCCCACCGCACCATACTATTAGGCTACTAAATGTATGTGGGGGGTGAGTCTTTTTTAGGCGGGATACTGCTTGAAGCCCGCATCTTGCTTCAGTCTAGCGCTTCGGTTGATGTGCTCGGCTCCTTTGGCTTATGAGCCTTTTTAGTTTTGGCTGCCCCTAGTAACTTTTTGTTTAGCTTATTGAGTCTTGCTTGCCCAATAGAGCCTAGTATAGCAAACAATATGCCTAATAAAGAAATCGGTCCAATCAATCCGAATGTTCCTATAAAAAGGAGAATGTGAAATCCAACCGGTAGTAGTAACATAATCGGTTGCTTGAAAAAAAGTCCAGCCAAAGCTATTAGGATAAAGACAGGAAAGAAACTCAGCCAAAGGCATAACCAAACGACAAGAATTGTGCTCAAGATAGCAAACACACTAAAGTTAAATATACCCCTATAATAACCCCAAAACTTTGTTTTTGCAATCTCCTGCTGTACCGGTGGGGTACTGCCCGATGATGTAATTTGGTGTTGTATTGACGTATGGGGCTGCTGGCTGTTCGGCTTCGGCTCTTTATTATTTTCCATATGCTTATTGTACTTTCTTTGGTGCGGATATGGGGAATCGGACCCCATTCTCGTGCTTGGGAAGCACGCATAATAACCATTATACGATACCCGCTTGTACTCACATTATATCAGTTAAATCGCAAATTTGTAGTCTTGACATTGCCTAACCCAAGCCGCCGCACCCTTGCAAGAAACACCAGTGTATGCTATAATTACGCCATGGTCCCATGCTTATACTGCGCGGAACCATCGCTCGCATTAAAGCTGCGAGCCAGCTCGCACTTTATGCTTACTCTGGTCCCATCGTCTAGCGGTCAGGACACCAGGTTTTCATCCTGGCAACCCGGGTTCAATTCCCGGTGGGATCACCATATTAATCAACAAAACGCCAACGAGAACTAGCAATAGGTTACGCGGGCGAGAAGGAGTCACAAGATGAGTGAAACAGAAGGTCTAAGAATTAGAATCCGGCTTAAGGCGTATGATTATCGCCTGATTGACCAGAGCGCCAAGCGCATCGTAGAAACAGCGATTCGCACCGGTGCCAAAGTCAGCGGCCCGGTGCCGTTGCCTACTAAAAAGTCCACCTTTACAGTGGTTAAAAGCCCGCACGTCTATAAAAAAGGCGGCGAGGCCTTTGAAATGCGCATCCACAAGCGCCTGATTGACGTCTTGCAAGCTACCCCAAAAACCATTGAGGAGCTGCAAAACCTCGTCCTGCCATCTGGTGTGGACGCCGAAATCAAAATGTAATCACATAAAATCTGCAAAAAGAATGAGGCGACCCTGCTTAATGTGGGGTCGCCTCTTGGCGGCGTTCGTATTATTGGCTTTGAGACTGCTGCCTGCCTTGGTCTGCCTTGTTGTATTTGTCCCAGTTGATTCCGTCGCACCATTTCTTGCACGCCTCTAAATCGCCTTCAAATACACCATGATGTTTAACCTGAAACTTCCCTGCGTTCAGAGACTCCCAGACAATCCAGACCACGCCCCCTTTCTCGTCATCACGAAATTCAACTGTCAACACTCGCACCTCCTTATGGTTCTAAGAACACCGAACTTTTCGGTTCTTCTGCCCACATTATACCATATCAGGCTATTTGTGTTAGACATAAGATATGATATAATTATTGTAAATCATGGGAAAATATGTTAAAACGCTTGTGGTTAAACGACGCGATTCTCACAGCGCCACAAGTGTTAGCCATACCGAAGACTGCTCCGCGTTACTCAGCGAGATTGACCACTTCAACAAGCTGACCGAACTACGCACGCCAACCGTCATGGCAACACTCCACCAGCCCCGCCGTGCGCGAAGCCCCTTAGACCGCACCCGCAACCGCTGTGTGCGCGAACTCAAAGCGCTGTTTGCCACCTATCTCTCCGGCGATTACGAACGCGACAACGCATCAGCCGTCTCGCTCGGCCAAATCAGCGCCATCGGCGAAATCCTAGAGGCCGAAAGCCCGGAAAACACCTTGTAATTATCTAGACAGCAATCGCAAGTAATCCCGCAACATCCGCGCGCCGGAAATCGTCGGCAAATACGCCGCAATCTGCCCTTGCAAGAACCCGGCCAGCTCATCGCCGCGCAACATTTGGCAAGCGTGCTCCATGTGGTGATACAGACTTTCTACCTCCTCGGCCTCGGTTTCGCCCGTGATTTTCATGTAGGCGGCCGGAGTAATGTCGGCAACACCGCCATCCTCGGTAGAAATCAAAATCTGCAAGTTCATGATGTCTTTTTCCCAGCTAGTGCCGCAAGCCTCCAACCCGACAATCGGATTATTAATCGCCGCGTCGGCACCGCAACTTAGGGCATAAGCGGTCTTTTCGTCGTAGTCGGCAAGATAAAAGACACGCTTTTTTAGCTCCTCGTCGGCCTCTACAACCTCTATAATCCGCTGCAAATGCGCCATCATATTATCGTCGCCTGTATGAACGCGACCCGCCAAAATATAATAGGCGTTGGCCTCCAGCAAAATCTTTTTTAAGCGTGCCGGGTCGGTAAAAGCCAGCCATGGACGCTTGTAATCCACAAAACGCCGCTTAAAGTTAAAGATAATACCATCCTCTGGGATATTAATACCCCGGTCGGCGAGAGCCTTTAAGAGCATCGCGCGGCCTTCCTTTTTTTGAGCCCAGATTCTCTCGCTAGTCAGACCTGGCAGATTCTCTAGGTAGTCGTGGGTCGGCAAATTATATTTGGTTAGCAGGTTTAGCTCATGAAACAATTGCAAAGTTGACGGCATAGTCCAGGCCACGACATCTATGCCATTGGTCACGGCGTCAAAATGAATCCGGTTGCCGTCCAAATCGTGGTAGTTGGCGACCCGAGCGTGCAGTTTGCTGACCCCTGACTTCTGCCCGGCCAGTTCTAGCGTGATGTCAGACAACCTAAGCGGCGCGTTGACATTAGAAGTCAGCTGCCCGGCGTCGGCGTATTTGACATGATCGGACGAATCCGGGAATTGCGCCATCGTCCAGCGCGCCACCGACTTGCTCTTGAGGTTTGGCAACACAAACTCGGCAAATTGGGCGCGGCTAAAGCTCGCCTCGGCGGCCTGCACCAAGGTATGATTAGTGTATAAGGTATGATCGCGAACGTATTTCAGCGCCTCAAAAATATGCATGCCGCTGGACACCAAATCATCCAAGCGCGCCAGAGCCGCAAAAAAGCAGGCGGTTTCGTTAAGTTGAATCACATTGGATTTCAGCCCCGCCATCTTCAGCGCCTTCATCCCGGCAAAACCCAACGCCACCTCTTGATAAAGGCGGTGATTGCTGCTCCCTTCGTCGGCGTAGAGCTCGCGAAAATTCGGGTCATAAATGGTCAAGAGCCGCGTAGAGCCCATCACTTTTTGCCAAATTTCTATCTTGATTTGCTGGTCAAAGCGGGTCGCAATCTGTGTGTCGCCCAAATGCTCAAAACCGTTAGTTGCCGGGTGCACCTTCAGCGCTACATTCTCTAACTCAAAATTGGCCGCCTGATCGCTCGCGCCATCAGCATGCACTTGGTGCGTCTCAATCGGGTAAAACGGGGTCAGCAAGACAAATGGCACATCTAGCTGCTCAGCGACCCGGCGCGTGTCGGCCGCCAAGACCCCGAGTCCGCCACCACCGCGAATCCCATTCTTTTGGTCGTAGAGCTCCATCGTAAAGTAGGTGTAGGGCCGCTCGGCACTCAAGCGCAAATCGGCCTCGCCCTCCGAGATACTAAGTTCGTTCTTGTTTGTGTCGCCCGCCCGAGTCACTTTGGCCCGCTTTATTCCGTCGCAATCGCGATTTTGATAATCTGCTCATTGGTCAGCGCATTGCTGCCAGTGATGGTATAAAGCACGCCGCCGTTGGCCCAAATCGCGTCGGAACCCTCTATGTAGATGGTTAGGCCGCTGCCAAACAAGCTGTCGGGATTTTTAAAGACACTGTTAGCGTAGTCGGTCATTTGCATTGGGTCAAGCGAGGAGCGGCGAGCGGTAAAGACATACGAGTCATCGCCCGAGGCATAGCGGACAGTCAAAATATCGTTTTCTACCTCGGCCATGCCTTGGACCCTGTAGCCCTCTGGCTTAAAGGCTGGCAAATTGGTAGAGATACCGAGCTCGCTGGCACGGACACGAACCGAAATATCCGGCAAGTTAAGGTAAACCAAGAAACCGGTAATCGCCACGGCGAAACCGGCAAAGGCGAGACCCGCCCACACTTTGCGCTTGGCAATGGCGTAAGTTTTGATTGGTTTTGTGTTCTCGGATTGTTTTTCTAATATAACAGAGAGCTTTGCTGAGTTATCCACAGGCTTTTCCACAGACTTGCGCACCGGCTTATCCACAGGGGTGCCCATGGGTTTATCCACAGGGCGCGGCGAGATACTAGGCCGCTTAAAGCCACTAGCCTTAGCGGTCTCCGCAGCAGTTGGTGTAATCATAGCCGCTGGAGTTGGCGTAGCAAAGGTGGTAACTGGCTTCGGCGCTGGCCCGACCACCCTAGATGGCGTGCGTAAAACCGTGATTTTCGGCGAATTTGACGCCGTTACTTTGGCAACCACAGGCGGTTTGGCCCCGCCCGACTTCATAGCGTTCAACTTTGAACCTGGCAAACTCATAATAGATACCTCCGCATGCTCTCTCCTTTATGCTTATACTAAGTATAAGCGTTAGCGCAGCATTTTGCAACATTGACTTTTTACTCAAAATATGGCTAACCCTCACCCAACTCGGCGTGAATGCCAGCAACGTGATATATAATGGTAAGTTTGCTAACAACCCATTATTCTTCGGCACTGCTATTTCAGAGATTATCTCGCTTGCTGACTTTGGTGGTGGTTGGAATAATGACCTTGTGCACTCTATTTCCTCTACCATCCCTTGGTTTATGCGTGGTGCTGATTATGCAATCTATCCTAACAGCTCCGGTATCTTTGCCTTTATTCGTGCTGATGGCTCGGCCAGTCCCCAAAACTCCCACCGCACCATACTATTAGGCTACTAAATGTATGTGGGGGAGGCGGAGGAAGCGCTTATGCTTGCAAGAGATTATTATGTGTAGTATTATGAGGTCATATGAGAGGTATGCAATCTATCAGGAGGTTTTTGACCCCGCCGATTATCGGTTGCTTTTTGATTGTCGCAGGCTGCTGCGGCGCGGCGCTCTACACTCTAGCTAACTACCGGCCGGACAGCAGCTCTGCCCGGCTGACCGAAAACAATGTTGTTGAATATCGCGTCAACCTCAAGCCCAATAACGGCATCATCAGTGACCCCTACCTCGGTATGGGCCGGGCCTACGCCTTTGATATCGTAGAGAGCGTAGAAATAGACAACTTTTATACTAGCGAGCTCTCATCGCCCGAGGCGGTGTCATATACCTATGAGGCGACCGTTTCGTTCGTGGCGCGAGTCACCAATAACGGCCCCAGCACCGAGCCTGGCCATATCGTCGTGGACGAGTTGCTAGAGACCTTGATATCTTTTGAGCAAGAGGAGCCAAGCGGCGAATTTAAGACCGAAGAATCTATTACCTTGAGTCTCGCCGACTATCGCGCCAAACACCTCGCCACCCAAGCTAGCCTTAACTTCCCCACTACCGGCGAGATTAGGATAGACTTTACGGTCGTCGCAATCGGCGACAAATATGTAGAGAGCGAATCGGTGCGCTCAGTCATCGTCCCAATCAGCGAGCCGCATTTTATAATTAGACTCGGCGGCAAGGAAACACAAACCACAGTCTTTGCCGGCGCTCCCACGAGCCGCAACGCTTTCTTGTTAAGGCTAGCAATGTGCGGCCTAGCCGCCATGGTAGCCTTTGTAGTCGGCGCCTTCTTTGCCCGCAAAATCTGGCTCCGTAAGCCACTATATAGACGCGAGATTGATCATCTATTGAGGAACTATCATGATGCGATTATCACAACGTCCACACCAATTAACCCTAATTCTTACAAAGAGCGCGTAATAATCAAAGACTCTAGAGAAATAATTAAGCTCGCTGACACCCTTAATGAGCCAATCATCTATTATGAAGCTCCAGAAGTAGCCTGTTTCTATCTGCCTAAGGGCGAAGTCTTATACGCTTATTTCGTCAGTAAGCCATTAGAGGCCCCTGGAACAGGCCAGGTCGATCCCACGTAAACATTCGGCGAACGCTATAGAATGAAAGAATCTACTAAAAAACCTTTAGGCTAACCCCACACATATAATTTAATACTCACATAGTGTGGCGTGGGACCCCGCCTGGCCTGCGATCATTACCGCTAACAGCTTGTCGGCAACAAGGTTGTCTTGGCAGCGCTGCTCGCGTATGTGAATAATCCTGTAACCTATAACAGACGGGTAGCGAGAGTTTAGTGCTAATCTAGTTGACAGTTGTCCTTTATTGGTATCCTTTTACCGTCTAGATTATAATATTTGCCCTGCCCATTTAACACTAAATGGGTAAAAGCCGTTTCGCTGTGCCGAAAGCCAAATATGCGCGACCGCGTAGGCAACGAGGCATCTTTTACCATCGCTGCATCTATACAATTCTTTTCTTTGACCTCAATGACGGCGGCCCGTGTTTTTTTATAATTGTTTGCCGAAAATAGGGTATTATCAACAGTCATGCCGACCATCACCAAAAGCATCACGCCTAATTGTAGCGCTCCGGCTACCTTGCCTCTAGCGAAAACAATAGGTAACCCCTGCGCGATAGGTATCATCAATGACATAAAAGCCATTACCGAAAACCTATTCATAATGTTAGGCATAGAAGAAAGACCGGTTATATAGATAACCGCGAATATGAGTGCGACAACCGCCAGATCTAACTCGGCGCCTTCTGTCCGTTTATATCTCTTTAGTAAGGCGCATCCGATGACAGCCAAAATTAAATATGGTAAATAATCGCTTATGTTACCCGCAAAGTTTGCCATGAATTGCGGTATCGCAACCAACGGTTCAGAAAAGATGCTTGATATGGATATGCTGCCACCGTATCCTCTGTCAGACCGGAGGACTGTCGCGCCCCAACCATCCCCGAGCACCCAGAAGAATAAGAAACCCAAGACCACACCAACCATGCCAGCAAAACGGTCTTTGAGATAAGGTGTATTTTGCTTTTTGCCTCTAATAAGCGCTACACCGTAATAACCACCTAGCAAGGCGAA
>WRKS01000019.1 GCA_009778015.1 Candidatus Saccharimonadota bacterium | reverse complement strand
ACTTGGACGCACAAGCTTACGGGCGCTGGGGGATTATGCCATATATGGTATTTTTGGTCTATATTGTAGCAGACGCGATCTTTAGCTTTATCCATGTGGCCAGGTTTCGGGCTTACGCCAAGCGGGTGCGGCAAAGCTGGCAAAAGGATGGCGAGCTAGACACCGCTAAGTATATGCGCTTTTTGTATCGTGAGGTTAGGAGCCACTCGCCGTTTTATTCTATTCGCGAGCTGGTCTTTCGCACGGCGCCAGACCATCTAAAAGAGCTATTTGATAAGACAAAAGGTTGGAAAAAGAGCAGCGAGCAAAAACAAGCACCAAAACCGCAGAGCCGAAAGCGGAAGTAAGCATAGCCACTTAAAGGCAGGTGGGGGGCGTGCTATACTGGAGTTATGGCAAAAGGCAATACTTTAGGCGAGACGGCGCGAGATGTGAAATTCTTGTTTGAGATGGGCACACTAAGACATGTGGCGAGGACATGGAACCAATTTGGTGGTTTGCCGCTGGCAAACGACGCCGAGCACACATTTAGAACGGCGATGATTGCGTGGTTTTTGGCCAAGCAAGAGGGCGCCGATGTGGGGCATGTGATGAAGATGGCGCTGGTGCACGATATGAGCGAGACGCGAGTCGGCGACGTGCATTATTTGTCGCGGCTCTATGTGAAGCGAGACGAAGCGGGCGCGGTCCGAGACCAGACCGAGGGTGTCTCGGTGGGGCAAGAGATGCGGGAGCTAGCAGAGGAGTATGAGGAGCGAGAAACCCTAGCCGCTAAGGTGCTGAAGGACGCCGATATGCTAGATATTGAGATAGAGCTGATGGAAAGCATCGCGCGCGGCGAATTTATGGGCGAGATTATCCATAAAAAGCGAGCGGCGCTACGCGAGAAGCTACACACCAAGACTGCCAAAAGATTCTTTGATGTGATTAGGGTAAGCAACCCGCATGACTGGCACACTGAGGGCAAGAACCGTTTTACGGCTGGCGACTGGAAGGATGTTTAGTCGGCAACACAGCGGACAGAAAAGCCGCTGGCCTTAACGTTGAGGTCCGTGCCCGGGTAGACGCCGGTGCTGCGGACGAACGCGATACTGCCAATAGTCGCGCTGCTGAGCGAAGACGACCACCAGTACGCGAACGTGGACTGATTGGCGAGATTGCCTGCCGTATTGACGGTGCCGGCCGAAACGCCGCCGAACATTGCCGGGAAGGAGCTAGTGGTGCCAGACGGCTGCCAAAAGCCTTGGCCCGGGCCGGTGTCGCTAGCTGCAGTGGTAATGTTAGCACCGCCAATTGCTACGTTAAGCGCATTCCAATCGTTCGGTAGAGCACCCGGTGCCGAACCAACTAGGCCGACTGGGATTCGCCAACCGGCCGGGCAGATGCTACTGCCACCGCTACCGAGCGACTCGCCACCTTGGCCGCCGGTTGCCCCGACAATACCAGCTGCTGTCATACCGATGCCGGTGGTGGTATTAGAGACCGTGGCACAAGATGGTGTAGTGCCAGAGTCTAGGCCGAGTGCCGCACAGAAGTTATACATGATTTGGCCACCACAGGTGGATTCCATTACGCCCGTGCCGGTCGCCGCGCTGGTGGAGCAGTTCATGGTGCCGCCAAGGCCGGCCTGCGTGTTAAGCATAATCTGGCGCCGGTTGTTGGTGGCAGTGAGTGTGGTATCAGCCCAACCTGCCGTGGTGGTCTGCTGAACAATGCCACCAACACCGGTGCCATTGGTGGCTACCACGTCGCCGTAGGTGTTAGTGCCGCCGCCGACATAAGCCAGGTTATCGGTCATCCAGCATTTGTTGTCTGGCATTTTGCGGACTTGGTAGTCTTGGCCGTCTCTGGCATCACGGAGGGTAGTGGTGTCGCCGATACTTAGAGCTGAGCAGTCGGTGGCATTAAACCCTTGCATAAATGGTGGCGGCGGCGGAGGCGCCTGCTCATTGGTGCTGGCGATGTAGGTGATATAGGCGCCGTAGCTGCCGGCAGGAGTAGTGAGGCCGGCTTGGGCACCGTAGGTAATGAGGGTGGGGTTAGTAGAGGCATCACTGGAGTTGTTAGTGGCAGCAATAATAGTAGGAGTAGTAGGGACAGAAACGAAGTTACTACCAGCATCTAGGTTAAAGCCCCAGGCACCGGTATTAGCTGGCACGCCGCTAGTAATCCGGCTAGCGAAGGTAAGGCCGCTTAGGACAGCGACATTGTAGGGTTGGTTGGGGTCGGCTTCGCTAGTAACCGAACCGCCGATTGGGGCAAAGCCGCCGGTAGTGTCGCCAGTGCCATCAAAGAGGCCGGGAGTAGTGCCTTCGCGCAGGAGATTAGCGGTAGTAGCTTGCATGCTTAAGGTATAACCACCGGGAATGCTAGTGAAGATTCTAACTAGGTGTTGGCCGGTAACATGATTACCGGAGGAGACGTCACCACCAGAGAGCTCTAGGTCTAGGGCTTGGTTGTCTACTTCGGTGATGGTAATACTGCCGTCTATACTAACCCGCATGGTGTTATCGGTGCTGGTATCGGTAGCGAGCGGTGCAGCATAAGAGGCTAGCGGTTGCACCGCTAGCCCAAGACCGATGATTAAAGTAAGACTAAGGATAGCCTTAATTAACTTAGAATGGGGAGACCCCCCCCACGTGTGTTGTTTAGCACCATAGCCATAACCTCCCTTTGGTCTTGTTGTTGTCCCATATAGCTTTATATTAGCATGAGCGAGTTGGGCATGTCAATAGATTTTGGGCAAGAACTTTCGCCTAGCGAGAAGGTTTTGGTCAGATAAGAGGCGAATAGTGATATAATACAGATATGAAGAAGCAACTCGTATTCATAGACGACTCGGGCGACCCCGGCCTCAAAAAGGGTTCTAGCACACATTTTGTTATGGCTTGTGCAGTTTTTATGTCGGACGAGGTGGCTGAACAAGTGGCGGCAGAGTTCAAGAAATTCCGCAAAGACCGCAACCTCAAAGAAGATTATGAGTTCAAATTTTACACCACAGACAAAGGGCTTGTTGAAAAACTTTTGACGATTGTTGCTAAATACGATTTCACAATCAACGCAATCTACCTTGATAAGTCAAACCCTAAACATAAAGACTTGCTATATCTGGTACCACAGCCAAAGCTCTATAACTGGGCTATCAAGGAGCTACTGAGCAAGCTACCCCTTAAAGATGCTAGAATCCGCATTGACGGGCGTTCCAGCAAGAGATATATGCAAGGCACAAAAACTTATCTTCGCCAAGAGCTGAACAAAAATTCGCACAAGATTCTCAATATCAAATTTGAGGACTCCATGAAAAACGACCTCATACAGCTCGCCGACCTTGTGGCTGGCTCGGTCAATCGTTCACTTCAAAAAGACAAATCTGATAGCAGAAATTGCTTGAAGATTATTAAAAGCAAAATCGACTCCATAGAAGGGGTCTGAACAACTTGAAACCAGCCCTATCCTATTCGTCTAAGCGACTAGGCAGGCCACCACAATCGGCGACTTTTCGGGCTGGTTTACAGTAACTTCATTATACCGCACCTGAATCATAAATGCAAGCGATTTTAGGCAAAAAATACGGCGGAAATGGTAAATTATTCTAATTGGTGCGCCCGAGAGGACTTGAACCTCCACAGCTTAAAGCCATATGCACCTCAAGCATACGCGTATACCAGTTTCGCCACGGGCGCGCTAGGTTTATTATAGCATAACCCTGGGGCTTATTCAACTGATACTAGCGGTTTGGGCTGGCTCGGTTAGGGGCTCTAGAGGGGGGAGAGGCGGCAACGGAGCGGCAGGAGCCGATAGGTCGCCAGCGGCAGGAGCTGATGGGGTGGCAGCAGGGGCCGACGGATCGTCGGTGGCAACCGGGATGTTAGAGTCGTATTTGGCCATCATTTTGCGGAGCAGCATGGCGTGGTTCTTTTCGTCCGAGATGATTTCTTTGATGACATCTTGGTCGGCTTTGTCCATAATCAGCGGCATTAGCTCGTAGTAGCCTTGGATGGCCTCTTCTTCGTCGGCGGCGTTCTTGGCAATCATGGCGGCCAAATTAAAGTTTTCGTTATTCATGTTCCTCCTATTTATTTCATTATACCATAACCGTTTAAAATCTAGTGCTTTATCAAAGTGCTGGTTGGACTAGGGGCGAAAATGTGTTATAATAGCAACATGCTGTTATCAGATTATGACTACGCCTTAGACGAGAGCTTGATTGCCAAATATCCGCCAAAAGTCCGGGGAGCCTCGCGGCTGCTGGGGCTAAATCGGACCACCGGCCAATTGACCGACAGCCACTACCGCGACTTAGCCGACTTCTTGCAAGCGGGCGACGTGCTGGTGCTAAACGAAACCAAAGTGATGAGCGCCCGGATGTTCTTTCTAGACGAACAGGGGCGAGAACGCGAGGTCGTGCTACTGGAAAAGCACGGCGACAAGATGGAGACAATCCTCTACCGCGGCAAATTACGCGAGGGCGAGGTGTTAGCCTTAAGAAAACGGCCAGAGATAAAAACCAAGGTTCTGGAAATCCTAGGGGGCGGTATTGCCCGCGTAGATCAGGATTTGCTGGAAATCGCGGTCAAATACGGCGAGGTGCCGTTGCCGCCCTATCTTAAGCGCGAGGCCGACCAAGACGATACGACACGCTACCAAACCGAGTTCGCCAAGCACTTGGGTTCGGCCGCCGCGCCTACCGCGAGCCTGAATCTGACAGAAGAAATACTACAAAAAGCCAAGCAAAAGGGCGTCCGGGTCGCTAAGCTGACTCTCCACGTGGGGCTGGGGACGTTCTTGCCGATTCGGACTGACGACCTTACAGATCACAAGATGCACTCCGAATACTACGAGATACCGCCGGCGACGCTGGCAGCGCTGCAGGAGGCCAAGCGAGTGGTGGCGGTCGGGACGACGGTGGTGAGGGCGTTAGAGAGCTTTGCCGAGACCAAGCAGCCGAGCGGCGAGACCAAGATATTTATTTACCCGGGGTATCAGTTTAAGTTGGTGGGCGCGATGCTGACTAACTTTCACGCGCCAAAATCAACTGTCTTGATGATGGCGGCCGCTTTTGCCGGTTGGGAGAATTTGCGTCGGGCCTACGAGCACGCGGCAGCGAACCGCTACGCGTTCTTGTCCTATGGCGACAGTATGATGGTTTACAGCTAAGGCTGAGTTTGCTTAGCGTTTAGTGTAATTTTGCGACTAATGCAGCTTGGCGGTGTCGGGCAGCTTGGCGCCTTTTAGAACTGCGGCGACTTCGCTTTCTTCTAGGGTTTCTTGCTTCAAGAGCGCGTCGGCGAGAGTTTTGAGGGCGGGCAGATTGGCTTTGAGGACAGCCTCGGCGCGTTTGGCGGCCTCGGTAGTGAGCTGCTCTACCTCTTCGTCAATCTCGCGGGCGGTAGTCTCGGAGTAGTCGTATTTTTTGCCGCCGAGCCAGCCGCTGTCTACCTCTGGGAATACACGATTGCGTAATTTTTTGGACATGCCCTCTTCTATGACCATGGCGCGAGCGAGGTCGGCGACGTGCTTGAGATCAGAGCCGGCACCGGTGGTTATAGCGTCCGGGCCATAGATAAGACCCTCGGCGATGCGGCCGCCCATGGCGCGAGCCATGATGTCCTTAAACTCGTAAATACTCTTGTAGGAGCGATCCTCGGGCGGCAAGAACCAAGTTACACCACCGGTGCGGCCACGCGGGATAACGGTAACTTTGTGGACCGGGTCGGAGTCGGGCAAAACAAAACCGACAACAGCATGCCCGGCCTCGTGGTAGGCGGTGAGCTCACGCTCTTTTTCGTTCATGACTTTGTTTTTGCGCTCGGGGCCGATAGCGACCTTCTCAAAGGCCTCTACCACCTCGCTGTTGGAAATCTCTTTTTTGCCGTCGCGGGCGGTGAGGATTGCGGCCTCGTTGGCGATATTGGCGAGGTCGGCGCCAGACAGACCGGTAGTTTTAGCGGCGAGAGATTTAAGGTCAATCTTGGCATGTGGCTTGTTTTTGAAGTGGACGGCGAGGATTTCTTCACGGTCTTTGCGCTCTGGCAACTGGACATTGATATGGCGGTCAAAACGGCCCGGGCGGAGCAGGGCTTTATCTAGCATGTCAATACGGTTGGTCGCGGCAATCACAATTACGCCGGTCTTGCCGTCAAAGCCGTCCATCTCAACCAAGATTTGGTTAAGGGTTTGCTCGTCCTCGCGGCCGGCACCGCCGCGGGCGTCGCGCTTGTGGGCAACGGCGTCAATCTCGTCAATGAATATAATGCTAGGGGCGTTTTTGCGGGCCTTAGAAAAGAGGTCGCGGACGCGGGAAGCGCCGACGCCGACAAACATCTCGGCAAACTCAGAGCCAGAGATAGAGAAAAAGGGCACGCCGGCTTCACCAGCAACCGCCCGCGCCATCAGGGTTTTACCAGTGCCGGGGTCGCCGGCTAAGAGCAAGCCGGTAGGGATTTTGGCGCCTAGGGCCTCGTATTTTTTCGGGCTTTTGAGGAAGTCCACTACCTCTAGCAAGTCTTGCTTGGCGTTCTCGTTGCCAGCGATGTCGTCAAATTTGACCTTTTTGCTGTCGTTATAAACCTTGGCGTTAGCCTTGCCAAAGCCCATGGCTTGATTGTTGCCGGCGTTCATCTGCTTAATCATAAAGAAAAAGAGCCCGGCAATAACCAAAATCGGCAAGCCGATAGAAAGCAGACTCCAGATAATGTCGCCCACGGCGCTGGGTTCGCTGACCGAGACCTCGGCCATATCCGGGTTCAAGCCCTGCTCAAAGATAGAGCTGCCGGCCTCTTTGCGCGAGACTTGGGTTGGTTCGTCCTCGCCCTCGGGGGTGACGCGGACTTCTTGGCCGACAATTTCAATGCGGGCAATCTCGCCCTCGTTGGCGCGGCGGATGACATCAGAAATCGGCACCTCTTCTAGTCGGTGGGTGCTGTTGCCGCTCTGCCACAACGAACTGACAGCGATAATAATGACAGCGATAAAGGCCCAAAAGAAAAGATTGCGGATGGCGTTGGATTTTTTGCTGCTAGGCTTTTTGGGTGCCGGCTTATTGCCGGGTTTTTTATCACCTGTATAAATGGGCATTGTCCTCCTAAAATAATAAATAAATAGTGGTAACCACTTGAGCTCTGTCAATAAATTGACAGCGAACTGCTCTGCAATTCGCTTTACCCTTCGTCGCCTCGCCAGAAATGTAAACATTTTTGTCTCGGCTCCTTGGCTAAAGGCTCTTCGTGCTTTCCACAAAAGATACGAGAGTATCTTTTGTGGTCGGGGTTAAAGGACTCGAACCTTCGACCTCACGGTCCCAAACCGCGCGCGCTACCAACTGCGCCAAACCCCGCCATATATAATATATCATGCAAATTAGCGTTTTGCAACAGGAATGATGTTTTCTTTGCCTTCTTTGACATAGCCCTTTCGGAGAGAAAAGACTAAGATAAGGCCTTTGGTTAGACGGTGGTCGTAATCGTTACGCTTGGCAAAGGCGATTAGTTTGCCGTGTTGGCGTTCGTCCGCCTCTAGAATGATAAGGCCGTTCTTGGCCAGTTGATCGCGAGCCTCTAGAAGTAGTTTTTTGATGTAAAACAACCCCTCGTCGCT
>WRKS01000018.1 GCA_009778015.1 Candidatus Saccharimonadota bacterium | reverse complement strand
TGGCTCGTCCTCATCTACTGGCGGGATATATGGGTCATTTGGGAACATTGGCTGGCCGCCGCAACGTATGGTGATGAGCTGTTCACGGCCATCAGGACCGGTAACGCGCATGACAAGTTGTGTTTGACCCTGGACTACGGCCTGCTGGACTAGGCGGGCACCTGCGATGTTGCCATCCTCGTCAAGCTCGGGACGGTAGTAGGCGGAGGCGTAGTTATTACCGCCCTCCCAGTGTTCTACAGAGACATTGCATTGCGCCAAATAGCTGGTCATGGCTTGGTTAAAGTCGGCGCGAACATCCGGGTCAAGGCGCTCAATTAGCTCGGTCATGCTAACCATGTTGTCGGTAGCGCCTTCGCCGAACCATTGCGAGAGGTCGCCCTCGTAAACATTGGTCGCGAAGAAAGCGAGGTTGCCCGGTTGGTAGAAGGTGCCCTGCTCGCCGAAGTCCGAGTCGTGGCCGTGCAGCCAATTGGACATTAGCTGGGCTTGGCCTTCTTCGCTGTTTAGTTGATCAAGGTCGTGTTCCATAATGTCAGAGCCGTTGGGTTCGCCAATAAGCGAACGGCCAAAAGCGAACTGGTTGAGGCGGCTTTCTGGGTCGGCGTTAAACGCTAGGACTGTCTGGCCGTCGCGGTCAACCTGCAAGAAGCCGTCGCGGCTGGTGTATTGTAAAATTTCGTTGTTGATAGGGCCGCCGTAGAGGTCGTCAATGCCGTCGTTGTTGGTGTCAATGAAGTCGGGTGGAGTTTCGCCGCGGTCCTCATAGATGTCGGCGGCAAGCCGGGCTAGAATTGAGCGGGCTGCATCGTCGTCGGCGGCGTCGGTGTTGACGCCGTTAAAGGCCGCAGTGAGCTGGTCAATCGCGCGACCCTCAGGGTCGTCAAAAGATTGCTCGTTAATGACAAAGGTGTTAAGATTGGCGCGAGCGTTGTCGTCAATATTGCGGAGCGCCGCTAGCCGGTCGTCAACGCCGTCGTCGTTGGTGTCAATGAAGCGCTCGTCGTCAAGAAGTTGGTTGATAATCTCGTCGTCGGACATGTTGCTATAGTCTAGCCCTGTTTCGGCGGAACTATCGTCGCCTGATGGGTCGGTATCGGCGCCCGTATCTCCGCCAGTGAATAGTGGTTCGTTAGGGTTGGATGTGGCTGACTCGTCGTCTTGCCCGGCTGCGTCGCCAGTTGCGTCCCCGGTCTGCTCGCCCGAGCTGTTATCATTATTAGTATTGCCATTATTGCCGTTATTATCGTTGTCGTTATTGTTGTCACCGCCGCCGCCAATCCAGCCTTGCGAGAAGGCCAAGCCGCCGGCAGAGGCGATGGCGACGGCCGCGAGCAGCCCATAGCCAAGAATCTTAGCGCGAGTTTTGAGGACCCGGCTACCGTGCGCTCTGTTTAGTCTGTGCATCCTCGCTAGTTCTTCTGGAGTTAGAGCGCCTAATTGGTTGGGGTTTGGTGCCATATATTCTCTTCTCTTTTATGTTGTTTATTATATACCCCTATAGTAGCATAAGCATATTGCGTATGTCAAGACATTTGTATAATTATTTTATACAATTTTTATACAATTTCGGCAGGATTTTGGCGTCAATGGGAAAATCCCGCGTTAGATAGCGGGATTTCCGTGGTTATACTTTTTGTATACAACCGGGTTCTAAATCTTACATTTGTATCTCCTTTCTCTGTTAAATTTTGTGTTTCCCAAAGTTTTTTGGCTTTGGAGTTCCAAAAGTTAGGCTGCTAGTTTTCTAGCTTTGCGGGCGGATCGGATTTTGTTCGTCGCCTTTAGAATGTCGCTAGCTTCGCGCATAGAGATGTGTGATGTTACTGCATTCATTTCACGGGCTTGCTGTGCTTCGCTCATACTAGGTATACCGATCTTACCGGTATTATGGTATGTGCGCATCACACCCTTACCACGCTTAATGTCGCGTTTTCGTTGCTCTTCGTAACTCTGGTACTTTGGCACGGTAAAGTCGTAGTCCATGTAGTCACTCATGTGCACGATGCGCTCTTTGGTGGCTGTTGACATATGCTCCTTTCTTTTGTTTTTGTTTTGTTGTTTGTGTTAGTTTCCTAACTAACTTAAGTCTATCACACTTATGCTTAAAAGTCAATGGGTTTTATAAAAATTGTATACAGGTTTATTGTTAACGCAAAGGTTTCCTTAATTCTCGTTAACAAAAATTATACGTTTTGTTCCAACGAGATTGTTATATTCTTTTCGTCTAGCTTAATTATCTCGTCAAACTGATAGTTGTCAGTAGTAAACTCATCGGTAAGGGTTTCTTTCTTGAGAGTGTCTAGCAACGCCGGGTCTAGAGTTATACCGGTAATAGAGAGCTTGATGCGGTCGTCTACCTCTAGGCCGG
Organism: Candidatus Saccharimonadota bacterium; assembly: GCA_009778015.1. Taxonomy (GTDB): domain Bacteria; phylum Patescibacteriota; class Saccharimonadia; order Saccharimonadales; family Saccharimonadaceae; genus WQUV01. Next base: position 5,297 of record WRKS01000018.1, on the reverse strand, counting down.
CCCGCTTGCGAAGCCCTTGAATAGAGCGGATTAATTCGCGCATTTCGCCCTCGGCTTTGAGCTCGGCAGTAAGCGCTTTGTCAATTGAAACATTTTCGCCCGCGGCGTGTATAACTTTTTTAACATTTGTTTCGTCGGCGATAATTTGCTCGTAGAATTTAGGTAACTTTTGGGTGCCGTATGTCAGGCTGGCTAATGGTTGGCGGATTTTAACTAGGCCATGCTCGTCGTTGCGGTCAGCGCGGAGCGATAGGCCTTGCTCTACAATATCGCGAGTAATGGCCATATTATCAAGGACTTCTTGGTTGGTCACGGCGTTAGTCGGCCAGTCCTGCAGATGCACACTAGTTACTTCGCCCAACTTGTGCCAGAGTTCTTCGGCCAAGAATGGCGTGAATGGCGCCAACAAGCGCGCAAGCTGCCGAAGGACAGTGTAAAGAGTAGCGTAAGCGTCGGCTTTGTCGGTATCGGACTCACTCTTCCAGAAGCGGCGGCGCGAGCGCCTGACAAACCAGTTGGAGGCGTCGTCTAGGAATGGTATAACGCCTGAGAGGGCGTCGGGGATATTATAGGACTCCATATTCTTGGTGATATCGGACTTGAGCTCATGGAGACGAGAGATAATCCATTGGTCTAGCGGGTTTTTACCGCTGGCGGTAACGAAGTCGGCAGCAAGATTGCAATTCTTAGGCTGCCAACCGTCAACATTAGCATAGAGCGCAAAGAAGTCATACATGTTCCAGATCATAGCGAGCTTGCGCTGGACGTCGGAGACATCTTTGTCGTGAAGGGCGAAATCCTCGCCGGATAGGAGCGGGCTGGACAGCAACAAGAAACGGAGCGCGTCGGCCGAGTAGGTGTCCATCATGACGGTCGGGTCGGTAAAGTTGCCGAGGGACTTACTCATCTTGCGGCCGTCGTTGCCGGCGACGACACCGGTGGTGATGACATTTTTGAAGGCCTCTTTGCCAAAGAGCGCCGTGTTGATAACGTGGACATAGTAGAACCAGGCGCGGACTTGGCCGATGTACTCAACGATAAAGTCGGCCGGATAGTTTTGCTCAAACTGCTCTTTGTTTTCAAACGGATAATGCATCTGGGCAAACGGCATGGAGCCGCTCTCAAACCAGCAGTCCAGGACCTCGGGGATGCGCTTGAAAGTCTCGCCGTCAATTTCAAAAGTGATGCCGTCAACCCATGGACGGTGGTAGTCCTCCAGGCGGATGCCGTCCGGGTGTTCTTTTGACTTGGTAAGTTCGGCGAGCTCGTCGTAACTGCCGACGACCTTGATGTTGCCGCGGTCGCCCTTCCAGACCGGCATGGCGGTCGCCCAAAAACGGTTGCGGGAAAGCGTCCAGTCGGGGGCTTGCTCAATGTTCTTGGCAAATCGGCCGTGTTTTAAGTGCGCCGGCACCCAGTTGATGTTCTCGTTTTTGGATAACATTAGGTCTTTGCTGTCTTGGATATTGAAGAACCACGATGGGATAGCACGGTACATGATGCGCTGCTTGCTCCGCGGGTTAAAGGGATACTCGTGGCGGATGTAGTCTATTTTAAAGACAATCCCCTGCTCTTCTAGGCATTTGGCGATGAATTTGTTGGCCGCCCAGACTTCAATACCGCCCTCGTCGGTGTCGCGGACGCCGATGGCGCGAAGCTGGTCGGCGGTCTCGGGTAGATAGTAGCCGTTGTCGTCTATGACGTGCTTGACCGCGATGCCCTCTTGCATCGCGAGCGCGAAGTCGTCCTCGCCGTGAGCTGGAGCGACATGGACGATGCCGGTGCCGCTTTCGCCGCTTACAAAATCGGCGGCGTAAACCGTATGAGTTTCGTCTGTAAATAAATCTTTGTAAGTTTTGCCGACCAGATCTTTGCCCGCCAGTTCTTTGGCGGCTTGATAGTCGTCGCCAAAAATGGCTGTTGCCAAGTCCTTAGCGACAATCATGTCGTCCACTTGGACGTATTTCATGCTCGGATTGATGGCAAGCGCCATGTTGGCCGGCAAGGTCCACGGCGTGGTAGTCCAGGCTAATAGGTAGGTTTTTTCATCTGTTAAATTGAATTTGACATAGGCGCTGGGGTCGGTGACGGTTTGGTAGGCGTCGTTGTCCATGGTAACTTCGGCCTTGGCAACAACGGTCGCGAAGTGGGTATCATACATGAGGACCTTTTCGCCCTCGTAGATGAGGCCTTTGTCGTATAGGGTTTTGAAGGCCCACCAGACGCTCTCCATGAAATCTTTGTCCATAGTCTTGTAGGAGTTTTTGAAATCAACCCAGCGGCCGATGCGGTCCACGGTGGTTTCCCAACTTTCGGAATTGGCGATCATGGATTCGTGGGCTTTGGTGACGTATTCTGCTAAACTAATTGGCGGGAGCGACTTGCCGTCCTTCTCTATTGCCTGCTCTGCCCCGATTTGGCGGCGGTCTTGGATGTCTAGCTGCTTTTCTACGAAGTTCTCGGCTGGCAAGCCGTGGCAGTCCCAGCCCCAACGGCGCTCAATGCGGCGCCCCTTCATGGTCCAAAAGCGCGGCACGGCATCTTTGACGATGCTAGATAATAGAGTGCCGTGGTGCGGCGAACCGGTAATGAAGGGCGGACCGTCGTAGAAAACGTAGCCGTCTTTGATGCCACGGTTTTGGATAGATTGCTCAAAAGTCTTGTTTTTCTTCCACTCTCGCACCCAATCTTGCTCATATTCGGCGGCGGGTCGCCGCTTCTCAAATCTCTCGCCCATAATACTGTATATTATATCATATTTACCTAACCTCACCCCCCACATACATTTAGTAGCCTAATAGTATGGTGCGGTGGCCAATGTGGTTAGCAATCTGCCCGCCAGTATTAACATCGTGCGCAAAAATCCCTGAGTCAGCACCATTCCCCGAGCTGCCGCCTGTATTCATCCAAGATGAAGTGGTAAAGAAATTGGCGCGATCAATATTCCAGCTACCATTAGTGCCGTTAAGCGCAGTGCTGGTAGTTTCTGATGTATTATCGCCAAAGAATCGTGAGTTGTTTGCTAGGCTACCATTCCTAATCGCCGCAGCATCATTCACGCCGAGTTGGGTGAGGGTTAGACAATCACGAACATGGCGGCTAAATCGGCAACAGTCGGGAGCGGCAGGCCGGAGCGTCGGGCGACCTCGCGGCCGTCGTCCATGGTGACTAAAAAAGTTGGAAAATCCATGACATCATAAACGCGGGCGATGCTGCTGCCGCCCGGCGTGTCGGGGTCAATCCGCTCAAAGCTTTTCTGGTATTGGCGGCTTAGGTCCTCTAGCAAATCCTCGGTCATCCGAGTGTAGTCGCGTTGCTGCCGGTAAAATACTCTAAATTTCATGCCCACCCTCCACTTTTATTTTTCTCCGTTTTTAGCACGGCGGCTGGCGAGGATGCGCTCAAACTCGCTAAGGGTCTTGAACTCGTAGAACACGCTGGCAAAGCGGACATACGCCACCTCGTTAATCTCTGCCAACACGGCGAGGACTTGCTCGCCGATTTCGCGGCTGGTGATTTCGTCGGAATTGCCGGTATAAACCGCCGATTCAACGCGGCTGACAAGATCCTCTATCGCTAGCTCGCCGCCGAGAAACTTGCCGACACTGCGACGGACGGCGTTTTGCAGCTTGGCGCGGTCAAAGAACTCGCGGTTGCCGCTCCTCTTCAGGACAACGATGTTAGGCCGCTCAATACGCTCGTAAGTGGTAAAGCGCTTGCCATCCGGCGCCTCGCGACGGCGGCGGATTGTCGTGCCATCGTTACTCTCGCGTGATTCTAAGACCCGGCTGTCGCTTATTTTCAGCAGTTCCTTTGATCTACTGAGCCCACGCGATTTTTCCATTTAGCTCCCAGTCTTCCGCCGCTCGCGCATGCGCTTTTTTAGAATCTCAGGCACATCCGGGTCGTCGTCCTCGTCCTCCCAGACATTAGCTGGTTGGTTGTGGCCGTTGATAAACTCGTCTGCCGGGTTGACCGGAGCTGGCGCAGGGGCTGGAACAGTTGGAGTAATCTCGTTGACCGGGCTGGTAATTTTGCTCCACATGTCCTCTGGTTCGGGCTCGGGCTGCGGCATAGGCATTGGGATATCGGCCGGGCGCTCTGGGGTGGCCGCGGCTTCGCGGTTATTGTGATAATCGGGGCCAAAACCGGTCGCGACAACTGTAATCATAATCTCGTCGCCAAGCTCCGGGCGGGTTGCCGCACCAAAGAAGATATTGGCGTCCGGCGAAACAGAGTTAGTGATGACCTCGGCTGCCTCTTGGACCTCGTTCATGCTGACATCGCTACCGGCGACATTAAAGAGGACACCCTTAGCGCCGTCAATTGAGACTTCAATTAAAGGCGATTCAATGGCGGCTTGGGCAGCTTTAGCCGCGCGGCCTTCTCCGCTGCTGCGCCCAATACCCATGAGGGCCGAGCCAGCGTTCTTCATGACTGACTGGACATCGGCGAAGTCAAGGTTGATGTCGCCATGGTCGGTAATGAGCTCAGAGATACCCTGGACGCCTTGACGCAAGACATCGTCGGCAAGCTTAAAGGTCTCTAGGAGCGGGGTGCGCGGGTCAATAGTCTGAAGCAGGCGGTCATTGGGAATGGTAATAAGCGTGTCAACCTCTTCGCGCATGCGAGCGATTGAGGATTCCGCATTATTCTTGCGCTTGGCGCCCTCAAAAGTAAAAGGACGGGTGGCAACGCCAACGGTTAGAATGCCGAGTTTGCGCGCCTCGCGGGCGACAATCGGGCCCGCGCCAGAACCAGTGCCACCACCGGCACCGACAGTGACAAAGACCATGTCTGCGCCGTCAAGCGTGTTTCTGATGTCGTCAATAGATTCTTCCGCGGCTGCCTCGCCAATCTCCGGCTTAGCGCCGGCACCGAGACCGCCGGTTAGTTTTTGCCCAAGATGGACGGTTGTATCCGCTTTGGAATGGTGCAAAGCCTGCGCGTCCGTGTTCATCGCCACGAATTCCACATTCTTTACTCCTAATTCTTTCATGCGATTCACTGCCGAACCGCCTGCCCCACCAACGCCAACCACCTTTATATTTGCGAATTTTACAATTTCACTTGGTTTGACTTCTGGCATTGCGTAATCCTTCCTCCTTGTTCTTAATTATATTATACACAAGAAAAGCGGGCATTCAAGAGTTTTTACTAAAATTGTTCATGACAACTTTCACCACTAAGCGACTGAGGTATTATGAAGGGTCGTGAGGGGGCTATAAGAGTGTGGCAATGTAGGGCGTTAAAATTTGATCTTTTCTAAGAGGTTAACGAGGAAACCTTTGCCGCCG
>WRKS01000017.1 GCA_009778015.1 Candidatus Saccharimonadota bacterium | reverse complement strand
AGTGATAGTCCAACTTGTCCTCAATGCTATGAACGGAGGAACTTTCTAGCCCCCCACCCTCGGCCGCAAGGTAGAGTGGCCTTTTTATATTCTAAAACAAACCCAGCCACTCTACCCTGCGGCCGGGACATAATTTGGTCAATTTTCCAAGAGCTTGTGCTTGCATAATTGCCAAAAATACTATATAATTTACGCATGGGCAGCTACAAGGTACCGCAAGATGTTGAGGCGGAGGATAAGCTTCTTGGGCCCTTTTCCTTCCGTCAGTTTATCTACCTTCTAATCGCCGCCGGTCTACTCGCCGCCGCTTTTGGCCTCTATCGTATTGGCGGCATTGTGGCGCTGTTCGCTATCGTTCCTATCCCGCCGGCCTTAGTGCTGGTAATCTTGGCGCTTCCGCTCCGCAAGGAGCAAACCATGACCCAGTATCTTACCGCAGTGCTTAAATACCACCTTAACCCCAAGACCCGCGTCTGGCAGGCCGACGGCATCCAGCACGACATCAAGATTGAGGCGCCCAAGGTGGTTGACGCCAAGAGCCGTGTCAGAAACATTGAGCGCGGCGAGGCCAACAAACGGCTCAGCTTCCTCGCCAATATCGTTGACTCCGAGGGCCGCGCCGTCAAAGAAAGTAACCTTAGCGACAACATCCTTATGGAAAGCGAAACCGCCCCGGATATGTTTGACAACTACAGCTTTGCCCTAGATTTTGACAAAACAGTCCAACGTGGTAACATTAACTTAAATGCCGAAAACGACGGAGGTATCATGACCGCAAGCACAGCAAATAATAATATAGGGGGCAACAATGCAACCATCCAGCAATAACCCGGCTCCGGCAGGAGCTGCACCCGCGCCAATGCCGATTCCGGCCAATGCGCCGATTTCTGCGAGCGCCGCCGCGGCTTCTATGCCCAGCGCCGCGCGTATCGCGAGCGAAATGGCGCCAACCGCGCCTGCACAATCTGCCGCATCACCACAGCAGGCCGCCCCTATCCAGCCAGCCGCGCCCCCAGCGCCTGCTATCCCACAATCACCATCTATCCCACAAGCCGCTCCTGCGCCCAGCCCCAGCCCGGCCCGAGCCCAGCTGAACGCGAACGCTCCCGGCCAACCTACCGGCGTTACCACTACCAACATCCCGGTCAAGAGCCCTGGTACCAACACGGCGCAAAAGTCCCTCCTTATTTCCGAAATCCGCGACGGCATCGTTGTCATGAAAGACGGCAGCTTCCGCGCCGTTGTCGCGGCCCAGAGCATCAACTTTGACCTCATGAGCCCGAACGAGCAAGACGGCGTAGAATATGCCTATCAGAGCTTCTTGAACTCACTGGCGTTTGACATCCAAATCGCCATCCGCAGCCAAAAAATTGATATCGGCCCCTACCTAGAAAAGTTGGCCAACATTCGCCGCAGCCAAGACAACATGCTCCTAAACGTCCTGATGGACGATTACATGATCTTTATTGACGCGCTCGCGCGCGAGGCCAACATTATGGACAAATCCTTCTTTATCTGCTTCTCTTACGGCGCCGAAGACAAGGCCAAAGCACTTGCCACCAGCACTAAAAAGGGCCTCAGCGCCCTCACTAACCCAGCGCCGCAAGCGGTCAAAATTGGCCGTCCAGAATTTGAAGCCGCCAAGACCGAGATGGCGCGCCGTTCGGCCGCGATTATTGACGGTCTCCGCGCCGTTGGCGTTCCGGCGGTCCGCTTAGACACCCGCGCTCTCGCCATGCTCTACTACAACTTCAACAACCCTGACACCGCGGTCAACCAGCCGCTCGTGGACTGGCAGCGCTATACGCACTTATACACCAGCAAGGGCAATCGCAATGACCAACCGCAAAACGAGGAGCAACAATAATGGCCAAAAAACTAACCGCAGCCCAAATCGCCGCCCAGCAACGCTTTCTAGAGGACGCCGAGACCGAGCACGCCTTTAACACCGGTGTGACTACCCTTCGCGATCTTATCTCGCCATCCAGCTACGAAATCAAAAGCAGCTACTTCCAACTCGGCACCAAATTCGGCCGCACCATCTTTGTTTACGCCTACCCACGCATGCTCTACACCGGTTGGCTCAGCCCAATCATTAACTTAGACGAAGTCCTAGACGTTTCCATGTTTATCTACCCGATTGATACCGCCGTCATCATGAAAAACTTGCGTAAAAAAGTAACTCAACTTGAGGCTTCCATGCAAGTCAACAATGAGCGCGGCATGGTCCGCGACCCTGAGTTAGAGGCCGCTACCGCCGACGCCGAAGAACTCCGCGACAAACTCCAGCTCGGCGCCGAAAAGTTCTTCCGTTTTGGTCTTTATATTACCATCTGGGCTAACACCCTTGAGGAGCTCGGCGAAAGCCAAAACCGGGTTGAGACTATCCTTGGCCAGCAAATGATTATGACCAAAGTCGCGACCAGCCAGCAAGAGCCGGCGCTTAACTCCATCATGCCGCAAGCCACCGACCAATTGCAAATTCGCCGCAACATGGACACCGGCGCGATTTCCACCTCCTTCCCCTTCACCTCCGCCGATCTGACCCAAGACAGCGGCGTGCTTTACGGCGTCAACATGCATAACAACGGCTTGGTTATCTTTGACCGCTTCTCTCTAGAAAACGCCAATATGACCGTCTTCGCCAAATCCGGTGCCGGTAAGTCGTTTGCCGTCAAGCTAGAGGCGCTCCGCTCTATGATGGTTGGCACCGAAATCCTCATCATTGACCCGGAAAACGAGTATCAAAAGATGTGCGACGCTGTTGGCGGCTCCTACATTAGGCTCAGCCTTAACTCCGACGTCCGCATCAACCCGTTTGACTTGCCACGCATTGTCGGCTCCGAGGACGCCGGCGACAGTCTCCGTTCTAACCTTGTTACCCTCCATGGCCTCTTCCGCCTCATGGTCGGCCAGCGCCAAGTCCAAGCTAACGGCGCCGAATCCACCTTTTTGACGCCGGTAGAGGAAGCCGACCTAGACCAAGCCCTAATTGACACCTACGCCCGCGCCGGTATCACGGCCGACCCACTAACCCACAACAACCAACCACCAACCATCGCCAACCTCTATGACACCTTACTCCACATGGGCTCAACCGGCCCCGAGCTTGCCCAACGTCTCCGCAAATACACCAGCGGCACCTTCGCCGGTATTTTCTCGCAACAGAGCAACATTGACATCAATAACCAAATGGTCGTCTTTAACATCCGCGACCTTGAGGACGAGCTCCGCCCCATCGCCATGTATATCGTCCTTTCCCACATCTGGAACGTCGTCCGCGCCGACCGCCGCCGCCGCATGCTAATCGTGGACGAGGCCTGGCAGCTGATGAAATATGAGGACAGCGCCAACTTCCTCTTTAGCCTCGCCAAGCGCGCCCGCAAATACCTCCTCGGCCTAACAACCATTACTCAAGACGTGGAGGACTTTATGTCTAGCCGCATGGGCCGCGCCATCGTCGGTAACGCCAGCATGCAGCTACTTCTTAAGCAACACCCCGCCGCCGTTGACGTCCTCTCCGATGTCTTTAAGCTCACCGATGAAGAGCGCAAGCGACTCGGCAACTTCCCAGTCGGACAAGGCCTCTTCTTTGCCGGGCCGTCTCACGCCCACATCCAAATTATCGCATCACATACGGAGGAAGCGCTGGTCACCACCAGTCGCTGATATAGAATGGTGGGGTCTATTATCATGACAACCGCGCAAGATCTAGCGCCACGAAGACTCTCGGAGCGCGGCAGCGCGAGAGCGAGACGCTCCGACCCCGTGGCGACGGGTGGAGGAGACGGCGTGCTGAGTGGCGCTGGTTCTGCGCGGATAGCCGGGAAGGATACTTATGGCAAGTTTTGACGACGGCACAGCCAAACGACAGGCCGAGAGCGAACAGCGCAAGCAAGATTCGCGCCGCGAGAACGAAGAGGCCGCGACCGCTCGCCGCGCCTCTATTTTAGGCTTGCCTTATGTTGACACCCGCGCCTTTGAGGACGAATCGCCCCTAGTAGAAAATTGGGACGACATGATGACCATACCAGAGATGCACAAAAACTTCGCCGTGCCCTTCAAACGCGGCGGCGGCGAGCAGCCGTTCCGCTTTTTTGTCACGTCGGCTACCCCTCGCAGCGTCATCTTGAACCTGTCGCAAAAGTATAAAGACCTCGGCGAACACGTTGAGTTCGCCCTCATCTCCGAAACCGCCTACCGCACCTGGATGCTCCGCTACGACCCGCCGGAAGTCGTCATTTACGACGACATCAAGATCGCTAACCAAGGCGACAGCGAGACTCTCGCCAAAGTCAGCCAGACTCTTAACACCGTCGCCGTCGGCCAAGTCTTTGACTTCTTGATTGAGCAAGCCGACCTGCTCGGCGCCTCCGACATCCACATTGAAAACCTCCGCGACGCCATCCGCGTCCGCCTCCGCGTGGACGGCATGCTCCACGTTATCGCCGAACTCCACCGCGAACGCTACCGTATCCTGATGGGCGAACTTGGCTCGCGCGCCAATCTCTCGCTCGCCAGCAGCAAGCCGCAATCCGGCCACATTCACAAAGACATCACCCGCGACGGCCACACTCACACGCTTAACATCCGTATTGAGACCGTCCCGACTTTATTCGGCCAAGACGCCGTGCTCCGTCTCTTTAACTTTAACGAGAGCTTGCTTAACCTTGATTTACTTGGCATTAGCAAGCGCGAACGCGAGACTCTGCAAGAGATTATCAGCCACCCGCGCGGCCTCGCCCTAATGGTTGGCCCCACCGGCTCCGGTAAATCCACCACCCTTTATTCTATTTTGAACGCCCTTAACACTAACGACCGCAAGATTATTACCCTAGAGGACCCGATTGAGTTTAGCATCGCCGGTATCTCGCAAGTGCCGATTAAGACCACCGAGGGTGCAGAATTCGCCGGCGCTTTGCGAAGCGTCCTCCGCCTTGACCCCGACGTTGTGATGGTCGGCGAGATCCGCGACAAAGACACCGCGCGGACCGCCATCCAAGCCTCCATCACCGGCCACTTGGTTTTGTCGTCCTTCCACGCCAACTCGGCGTCCGCCGCCTTCGCCCGCATGATTGACCTAATCGGCCAAAACCCGATTTTTGCAAGCAGCGTCCGCATGGTTATCGCCCAACGGCTTGTCCGCAAACTGACCGAAGGTAAGCAGGAACGCGACCCGACCGCCGCCGAAAAGAGCTATATTACTAAAGTCCTGGAAGGCGTCGCACCCGAGGAACTCACCTCGCGCAACATCAACCTTGCCGCCTTCAAGCTCTACGACCCAGTCATTAGCGAAGCCGCCCCTTTTGGTTACTCTGGCCGCTTCTGCCTCATGGAGCAACTGATTGTGGACGAAGAAATCCAAAAATTCCTCCGTGGCGATGTTACTGATGTCAACGCCGAAGCGATTGAAAAAGCCGCCCGCGCCGACGGCATGCTCACCCTAGAGCAAAAAGGCATCCTCGCCGTCCTAGCCGGCGAAACCACCTTGTCTGAGATCGCCCGCGTCATCTAAGAATAGCCATCCTCCCCTAGGGCTGAGGGGGGAGAGTTGCTAATTCTAGATGACGCGGACGGTTTACCCCTCATGCTTCGGAAAGGGTTGCTATTCTTAGACTAATGGTGTATAGTAATGACTAGATATGGCGCAAAAAATCACTTATTGTCAGGTCAAGCGAGCCGGAGATTTCGTGTTCGCGTTGGTGGGCTTGACGGTGCTTGCGGCACCATTTTTTTTAGTCGCGCTTATTATTAAGTTAGAAAGCGACGGCCCGGCCATCCGCCGCCAGAAACGCGTCGGCAAGGACGGCAAACACTTTGTGATGTATAAGTTCCGCACTATGACCATGGATGCCCCCAACAAAGCGCCGACCGAATTCGACCCAAGCAAGTTTATCACTCGTTTTGGCTCGATCTTGCGCGTCTCCTCGTTTGACGAACTACCGCAACTGGTTAACGTCCTAAGAGGCGAAATGGCTCTCATCGGTCCCCGCCCAGTCCTGCCATCCGAAAAAACCACTAATACGCTCCGCCAAAAACACGGTGTTCACTCTCTGCGCCCCGGCATTACCGGTTGGGCGCAAGTTAATGGCCGCAATAATCTTGGCGGCGCCGACAGCTTCGAAGAAGAACGCTTTAAGCTCGATCAATATTATTTGAATCACCTTTCCCTCAAAATCGACTGTCTCTCCGTAGTCCGCACCTTCACGACAGTTATCGTAGGCGACGGTGTTTACATGGAGCACGCAAAAACTACCGTTCCTGTTCAAAAAAATGTCAAAAAATAATATTCTCCTCGCTGTAAGCGGCGGAGTTGACAGCATGCTGCTAGCCTACCTTTTTGCCGCAAGCGGCGCCAATGCAAAAGTCGCCCATTTTAACCACGGACTCCGCCCCGACAGCGACGAGGACGAAAGGCTGGTCCAAAACTTCGCCAATCAGCACAATCTGGAATTTGTAAGTGAGCGCGCCACCCTGCCAAGCGACAGCGAGGACACGGCAAGGAGAGCTCGGCACCAATTCTTTGCCGAGCAATGCAGGGTGAATTGCCCAAGAGACTCTTTGAGTTCAGCTGGCGCTGAATGCCCAACTGAGCGAGGAGAGACTCTTGGCGCAAGAGGGGCTGCCAAAGCCCCGGCTGTTTTGCGAGGCAAGAAATTGGTGCGGGTTATCGCGACCGCTCATCATCTGGACGACCTCGTAGAAACCATCGCCATCAACCTCTCGCGCGGCACCGGCTGGCGCGGCCTCGCCGTTCTTAATCGCGACCACTACATCCGCCCGCTCCTAGAACTAGAAAAATCCGAAATTAAAAGCCTCGCCCGCGACCTTGGCATCAAATGGCGTGAGGATAGCACCAACCAATCCACCAAATACCTACGCAATCGCCTGCGCCAAAAAACCGCAGCCCTCCCTTTTGACACCAAACGGCAACTGCTGCAACTCCGCAACCGCCAAGTAGCAATTTCTAATGAAATTGAGGAAGTCTTGCGCCGCCTATTTTCTGTTGCCGAAGCATGTGAGGGGGACTGCGCGAGATTAGCCCCAAAGGGCATCTCGGAAGGCGGCAGCCTGAGAGCGAAGCGCAACTTCCCCATGGCGATGGGCGAAGTTGACGCTGCACCTGAGGGGTTAATCTCGCGCAGGTTACTGTATAAGAGGCTAGACGATCCTCTTGCCCTTGAATTATTGCGCCATCTATTACTACAAAACGGCATCAAAACCACTCGCCCCGAGCTCTCGCGCCTGCTTCAGGCCATCCGCACCTATAAACCGCAAAAGCGGTTTCAGTTAACCAACAATAGATTTATTCTAATTCGTCGTCATGACCTTCAGGTTCTATAATCGGGCCCGGCAAACTCCGGTCAATACTTACTCTAATCGGCACCGTCGCGGTATTGCCGGCCAAATCCCGAATCAACAAACCGCCCGACCAACTCGCCGTAAACAACCGGCTATAAACTTGCGCGTTATATCTAAAACGCCACCCCTCCGGCAACTCAATCTCCTTGTTTACTGCAAAAGTCACCGACACGTTATTGCGGGTCGGCCCGGTCTCGCTATGCCAAACGCTCGTAACAATCAGCGGCGTCTTGTCAATGTTGCCTATCATCACTGTCGCTTCCGCCTTATTACCAGCCAAATCCGCCACTATCAATCGCTCAACCGGCTGGTTCTCTTGGTAGGTCTTGGTCATCGCGGTTTTGT
>WRKS01000016.1 GCA_009778015.1 Candidatus Saccharimonadota bacterium | reverse complement strand
TAGATTTCGTCGCTGGCGCCTTGTGTGCACCAGACTTCGTAAGCGGCGTAGAGTTCCGGCCCCAGTTGGCAGATACCAAAATGGCCATTAGACCGGCTAGTGTCGTTCCAGAAGCTATCGCTAGCCCCCAGATTACCCATAAAACCGGCCACGATATGCGGCTCCAGGCCGTTCAGGTAGTTCGGCAACACGCCAAACCCGCGGGTCAAGAACCCATAGGCCTCACGTAGGTTTCCCATCTGCACTCTGCTAAGCGGCACCAAGTTCTGGCCCGCCAGCTCAATGTAGATCACCTCGGGCAAGACCCACTTGTCCGGCAGTTCGTCAATCCTCGCTTGTGCTCGGATTAACGCTGTCTCGTATTCTGCTCGCGTCTCGTCGTTGCCACCATTCCAGTAGCCGTCAATCGGTGTGCCAATTCTTACGTAATTGGCCACCATCAGATTCGCGATGCTTTCTACCCGCTGTTTGCGTTCAAGCTCTGCAATCTGCTCCGCCGTCGGAAACCACGTCTCCTCTCCTCCGCCATCTTGCCTGTCATCTATGTCAGCGGAAGGAGTGGCGTTTCCGGCATTCTGGTCCAGGTCGGCGAGGCGCGCTTTCTTGCTGTCGCCCACCGTGCAGGCGGCGATTATCACAATCAACACCAACGCGGTAGCGGCGCTCGCAAAGATCAGGCACCGTTTTTTGCGAGCATTTCGTTGCTCACGGGTCATCGGTTTGTCCGCGACTCTGCCTACAATTTTGCTTGCAACTCCGCCTGCGATTACACTTGCAATCGCGCTTGCGATGTTACTTGCGGCTCTACTTGTAGCTTTGCCCTCGGGCGTTTTTTCGGGTGTGGGATTAAACGGGATAACTTGACAGTCCCGTCGGTCTGCTGTATTTTTCATTCGCCTTCGTTCCTCCTTCTTTTTAAATTTCAAATCTAGCTCCTACATCTAAGGGAGAGAGCGGAGCTTCAAACTCTAACCCTCCACATTATATCATGCTCACGCTTAAAAGTCAAGGACAAACTGTAGAAAATTGTGGACAACCCCTTGAAATTCTCAGAATTTGTGCTAAAATGAGGGTGTTATTAGCACAGCCGATGGAAAGCGTCGGTCTAAACCAAACTTAGAAAGGAAGTTATGCGCGAATACGAATTATCAATCTTGTTCCATCCAGATTTGGAACTCAACCTCTCGCCCGCCCTAGAGCGGCTAGAGCGAACCGTCGCCGATTTAGGCGGTGAAATCACCAACAAAACCGAGGAAGGGCGCAAAAAATTGGCATATCCCATCGCCAAGCACGATAGCGCCATTTTTTATTACTACGATCTCAAACTAGACCCGTCGGCGGTCGTTAAGTTAGACCGTGCGTTGGTGCTCATGAGCGAGGTGATCCGTCACCTATTGGTCGCCGCCGACCCCAAAGTAATTGAGGCGCGCGCACGCCGTGAGGCCGAGAAAAAAGAAACCAAAGATTCTAAAGAGGAGGAGTAAACATGGCTGGTTTTTGTAACATTGTAATTTCGGGCAACCTAACCCGTAAGCCCGAGCTTAAAAAGACCCCGAGCGGTCTTGACGTAACCGAGCTCAACATCGCGGTTGGCACCTACAAAAAAGGCGCTCCCGACAACCAGCAGGTTACTTTTTACCGCGCGTCCATCTTTGGCGCCCGCGCCGAAAACGCCACCAAATACCTTGACAAAGGCTCTGGCGTGATTGTCGCTGGCCAAAACTTGGATATCCGCACTTTCCAAAAAGCCGACGGCAGCGCCGGTGTTTCGCCGGAGTTTATCGCCGACAACTGGACCTTTGCCGGGCGCAAGGGCGAGGGCGGCGGCTTCTCTGCCCCTGACGACGAGGCCGCGGGCGGTTTTTCTAGCGGTGCCGCCAAAGGTGGCAAGGCCAAAGACGCCGCACCGATGGATATTGACGATACAATCAACTTGGACGATGTTCCATTTTAAGCTTAAGAAAGAGAGACAATAATCATGAGAAAATATAAAGTAGATTCCAAAACCTATTTTGACTACCGCAACCCTAAGCAACTGTCGCGCTATACCGACCCGTTTGGGCGGATTGAGCCAACCGGCAAGACCGGCCTTTCGGCTAAGCAACAGAGGCAGCTAGCGGTGGCGATCAAGCGAGCCCGCCACCTTGGCCTGCTCGCATTCGTATCGGAGGGATAGCATATGTATTCGCCAACCGAGCTCAAGAAAAACACCGTCATCCAATTAGACGGGGCGCCTTTCAAGGTGGTAGAATACTCGCAAAAGGTGGTCGGCCGCGGCGGCTCCATCGTCAACGTCAAGCTCAAGAACCTCTTGACCGGCGCTGTTTTGCCCAAGACCTTCAAGGGCCAAGACAAGATTGAACCGGCCGAGGTGCTAAACCGCCGCGTCCAGTTTTTGTATGATGACGGCAGCGACTTCTTCTTTATGGACCCCGAGACCTACGAGCAATACCAAGTGCCGCTAGAGCTTATCGGCGACGCCAAAGGTTTTCTCAAAGAAAGCGGCGAGCTGGAGCTCCAGTTTTTTAACGGCGCCATTGTCGGCCTGGTCTTGCCGAAAAACACCTGGCTCGCCGTTGTCCGCACCGAGCACGTCGTCAAAGGCGACACTACCAGCAGCGTCATGAAGGACGCCGAGCTAGAAACCGGCCTAGTCATCAAGGTGCCAGCCTTCATCAAGGAAGGCGATGTAGTTTCCGTGGATACAGAGACATTAGCTTATAGGGAACGCCAGAAGTAAAATAGGTGGAGATATAAAAATATGGAAGAATCAAAGCAAGTCGCTAAGGATACCCGGTCTCAGTCGCCTAAATCCGCCAAGGAAACCCGACGCCAATCGTATAAATCCCAAGTCGGCAAGCTCGTAGAGAGCCTGCGGATTCGCCATGGCTGGACCCAATCAGAACTGGCGCGGCGTTTAGGCACATCGCAATCGGCGGTTGCCCGCATAGAAAACGGTGATCGCAATATCACTTTGGACACCATCAACGAGCTCGGACGCGTCCTCCACCAGCCGATTTTGACCATCAACGATAGCGAAATCGCCAGCCTGGTTGTCAACGGCGGCAAGGAGCTCAAGGGCAGCATCTCTATCTTGGCCAGCAAAAACGCCTCTTTGGGCGTGCTTTGCGCCAGCCTCGCCAATCGCGGCACCACCACCATTAAGGGCATCAGCCGGGTTGAGGAGTGCCACCGCATTATTGAAGTCATGGAGAGCATCGGTTTTGAGATTGAGTGGAAGAACCACCGAAAAGACCTCAAGCTCACCCCTCCGCGCGAATTCCACCTTGAAAAAATGGACATTGAAACCGCGCGGCGCACCCGCTCTGCCCTAATGATGATGAGCACTTTTTTGCACCGCTTTAAGAGCTTTAAGATGCCGTTTGCCGGCGGCTGCAGCCTCGGCGAACGCACCGTGGAACCGCACTTGCAGGCTCTTTCTCACTTTGGCCTTGACGTTGATACTCGCTGCGAGCATGGTTTTTACTCGTCCACCGTCGCCGACCAAGAGCCGCGCGACCAAGTAATTGTCTTGACCGAGCGCGGCGACACCACGACCGAGAACGCGATTATCGCGGCCGCCCAAACCCCGGCCAAAACCGTGATCAAAAACGCCAGCCCCAACTACATGGTGCAAGATGTTTGCTTCTTTTTTGAGAAGCTCGGCGTCAAGTTTGAGGGCATCGGCACCACCACCCTAACTGTTTATGGCAAAAAGAAGCTCAAAGCCGACATAGAATACCACCCGGCCGAGGATCCGATTGAGGCGATGACCTTTATCGCGGCAGGGCTGGTAACCGATTCAAGCATCACCGTCAAGCGCGTGCCGATTGAGTTTGTGGAGATTGAGCTGCAATTGCTCCGCACCATGGGCGCCAAGTTTGAACTGTCGCCCGAGTATCTAAGCAATAACGGCCGTTCGCGGCTGGTGGATCTCTACCTCCGAAAATCGCAACTAGTTGCCCCAATTGACAAGATCACCCCTATGCCCTTCCCCGGCCTGAACATTGACAACCTGCCATTCTTTGCCATTATCGCCGCCAAGGCGCACGGCCGCACCATGATCCACGACTGGGTCTTTGAGAACCGCGCTATTTACCTGGCCGAGTTGGACCGCGTCGGCGTCAAAGTGCAACTGATGGACACGCATCGCGTCTATATCACTGGTCCGACCCACTTTAGGCCAGCCAACATGATGACCCCGCCGGCCCTCCGACCGGCTATGGTCCTGCTGCTCGCCATGCTCGCTGCCGACGGCCGTTCTATCTTGCGCAATGTCTATATGATTAATCGCGGTTACGCCGACATCGTCCGCCGCCTCAATTCCCTTGGCGCCGACGTCAAAAAAGTCGTCGGTATCTAGCTATCCGGCCCCAGCCTCTCTGGCTGGAGTTTGTAGCGGCCCAGCCCCGGTCTTTAGGGCTACCGCGCCAGCGCTTGGCGGATTTTCTCTTCTGTCGTCAAGCCATCCGGCAAGTCTTTTAGGCGTTCTGCCGCGTCGGCTAGCGAGTAACCCAGCGCCATCAGGGCTTCCATCGCGTCATCGCGAATCACACCGCGGCTCGTGGTCTTGCCCAGCACCATAGTGCTGCCGCCGACTTTATCGTGCAAATCTAGTGCCACGCGCTCGGCGGTCTTTCTGCCGACCCCGGCCGCCTGCGCGATAACCGCCGCGTCGTTCTGGGCGATTGCGTTACGCACCGTCTCAAAATCCGCCACCGACAGAATCGCCATCGCCGCCTTCGGCCCGACGCTCTGCACAGTTAGCAGCATCTCAAATAAGCGTTTGCCGACCAAAGACGAAAAGCCAAACAATTCCTCGCTGATGTCGCGCACATGGTGGTAGGTATAGAGTGTCGCCGGCTCATTTAGGACGAGATTTTCGTGGTCCACGCTGGCCACAAACACCTCGTAGCCGACACCGGCAACATCCAAAATCGCCGATTTTTCGGTTTTTTCTACAATCGTGCCGCTCAGCCGCGCTATCATGATTCTGTCTCCGCTATACCGCTCAGCCGCGCTATCATTATTCTACCTCCACTGCTCGCGGCGGGCTGGCCAAGAATAGCAGTGTTCGCGGCACCTCGTAACCATAGGCGAACGGCAGGCTATACCATGGTTCAGTCGCGTGGAGTGTCTGGACCGAAAGTCCCATTCGTTGCGCGTTCTGGACCGCGCGGAAAATATGCGAGCGGCTGGTAATCGCCACGGCATAAGCAAGATTCTGTTCTTGCATGATTTCTCGCGCATATCTAAAGTTCTCAGTGGTAGAAGTCGCCCTGTCCTCTACCAAAATTATGTCCTCGCTGATATTATGCTCTATAAGGTATTTTTGCATGATTATGGCTTCGCTGCCGCAGTCGCTCTTTTCGTCGCCGCCGGTCACGATTATTTTAGCGGTTGGGTTCTGCTTATGGTATTCTATTGTCTTGTCTAGGCGCCGCCGCAGCACCTCGTTAGGGCGCCCGTCATCATTGTTGCATAGCACGCCGCCACCCAGCACAATCGCCACCTCCTCTTGGTAAGTAACAGTATCTTTGCCGCCGTAAACCCCTAAGAAAACCGCAAAACCAATTGCCGCCACCGCCAGCACCGCAATTAGCCTAAGAATAATCCTCATAATAACAGTATAACACCCCCCACGCTCATTTGACACTCTGCGCCCCGATTTCCACAAATTTTTAAGCCCGCGACATCTGTCGCGAGCTTAAGCCAAGTATTCTGCTATGCGCAAGCTTCAATCGTCCCCCTCTAAACCAAGCCGCGCCAGTTCCAGCTTCTCCAGCTCCTTGCCGTCTTTGTAGACTCTCATGTTGCCGGGGCCGATTTCGTCAATCACCGCCCATAAGCTGCCGCTGTCCTCGTAGTTGATAAGGCCGAATTCCAGCTTGATATCCCAGAGTTCCAGCCCGTACATCTCCAAATCTTCGCGGATTAAATCGCACGCGTCGTCAAAGAGGTCGCAAATATCCGTCAGTTCGGTTTCGTCCAGTAACCCGGCCGCGATGATTATACTGTCCGACATCGGCGGGTCGCCCGCGGCATCGTCCTTGCAGGTAATCTCGGTGATGTTGATATGGTCGCCTTCTTTGAACAGCTTTGGGAATCGCCGCCTCAAACTGCCGGTCGCCCGGTATCGCTTGATAAACTCCAAACCGTCTCCGCCAATTGTCTTAGCCGGATACACCATCATCCGGTCGTCGCCGTCTTGTTGGTTTGCCCGCACCATGTGCGTCTTGATAGAGTTTTCCTCCAATAGCTTGAAATACCTTGCCGACATGCCGAGCGTCGCCGCGCCCACGCCCAGTTTGGTGCCGATTACCTCATTGCCGCCGCCGTCCTCTTTGCCGTCCGTGCCGGTAATGTTGTCCTTAAACAACAGTATTAGCACCGCGCCGTTATCGGTCTCGTAAACGTCCTTGGTTTTGCCCTCTTTGATGAGTCGCATAGCATTCACCCTCCTAATGTACGCGGGGATAACCCGCTAAATTTGCGTTTCTACACGCAATCATATTATATCATTTTTAGTATTGTTTGTCTAATGACATAAATCGCAGGTGCTCAGGGTCAAAGTAGAGCTCAACAGAACCGACCGGCCCGTTACGGTGTTTGGCAATCACTAGGTCAGTGATATGCTGGCGCTCGGTCTCCTTATTATAATAATCTTCGCGATGCAGGAACATCACGATGTCGGCATCTTGCTCAATAGAACCGGACTCGCGAAGGTCGGCGAGCATCGGAATCTTGCTGTCGCGTGTCTCTACCGACCGATTGAGCTGCGAAAGCGCGACTACCGGCACATTCAGTTCGCGCGCCATCTTTTTTAGTTCGCGGCTAATCTCAGAGACCTCTTGCACCCGGCCGTTCATTTTGCCGGTCGTGGACCCCTCCATCAACTGCAAGTAGTCAATCACTACCATCCCGACATTATTGTCGTGCACCGCTTTGCGCGCCTTAATCCGCATCTGAGTTGGGTTCATACCGGTAGAGTCAATAATCCCGATATTGGCCTCGGCCATCTCTCCCATCGCCTCCGAGACCCGCAAAAAATCATCTTCGGACAACTTGCCGGTGCGTAGCGAGAAGCCGTCCACGCCCGCGGCGTCGGCAATCATACGCATCACAATTTGCTCCTTGGCCATCTCCAGCGAGAAAATCAAAACGCCTTTTTTGTTAATCGTGCTCACATTATAAGCGAGGTTGGTCGCGAAAGTCGTCTTGCCCATCGCCGGCCGCGCCGCCAGAATAATCAGGTCTGAACCGTGCAAGCCGGCCGTCTTGTTATCCAGGTCTCTAAATCCGGTCTTTAGCCCGGTTAAAGAGCTTTTGTTCTTATACATTTTCTCAATTTGGGCGAAAGAATCGTCCAAAATCTCCGACAACCAATGGATATCGTCCGCTTTGCCGGTCCGGTCGGCAACCGCTTGGATCTGATTGGTCGCTTTATCCAAGAGGTCGTCCACCTCTCCTGCATCCTCAAACGCCATATTTAGAATCTCGGTCGCCTGCTGAATCATCCGCCGTCTAGCAGCGGTGTCGGAAACAATCTTGGCGTAGGCGTCGGCATGGCTGGCGGTCGGCACATACTGGGTCAAGGTCGCCAAGTAGCTGGCGCCGCCGACCTCGGACAGTTTTTTGCCGCGCGTCAGAGCGCTTTTGAGGGTCAACAAGTCAATCTTTTGATGGCTGTTGTATAAATCCACCATCGCTTGAAAGATAAGGTTGTGTGCCGGCGTGTAAAAGTCGCCCGGCTTGACTCCTTCTATCGCCAAGGTGATGTTGTCCTCTAATAGCAAAATCGCGCCGAGCAAGCTTTTTTCTGCGTCAATGTCTTGTGGTGGCACTCGTCCGCCGCTCTGCTTTGCCTCAGATTCCATCTGGCACCTCCACTTCTTTTAGCTCGTCTGCGTCCACCCCCAATATAGCCGAAACTTTCTCGGCCGCCTCGCTCGGCGGCGCCTTCTCTGTCGTGATAACCAGCACTCTTGGGGCGATTAACCGCGACACCGTCGCGAAGTTCTCCGCGTCCTCCAGCTTTTTGGCCCAAAGCGGCTTCTCGGCAAACACCTTTACTTCCCAGCCGGTTACCAAATATTGCCGAGGCGACAGCGTCGCCCATAAGCCGATATT
>WRKS01000015.1 GCA_009778015.1 Candidatus Saccharimonadota bacterium | reverse complement strand
AGTGCAGGCTAGGCGCGCCGGGCGGTTATTGGGCGGGATTTGGATATTGGTGGGCAAACGCTGCATGGAGCGAGAGGAGGTGTCGTAGAGATAGGCGCGGCTAGAAGTGGTGACGAGTAGGGTGCGCGAGTTGACAAATGCGACATCCAACAGATCCTCGGTGCGCTCAATTGGTAGAGAGACGTTGGAGAGGCGGCCACGGTCCACATCAATTAAGACGCAACGGTCGGTGGAGGTGCTGCGGTTGAGGGCGACACCGCCGGCCTCGGCTTTGCGTTCGCAGAGCAGGGCGGTGCCTTCGTCGCGGGCCCAGGCGATGAGGTCGGGGCTGGTGATTTCGGCCGGGAGATTGACGGACGCGCCGCTGACATTGGTCGCGGTGAGGGTTAAGATGTTGAGTTTGGGGCTGGCGGCGCGAGTTGCCGGTTCTAAGACTAAGGCGTGTTCGCCGATTGGCGATTGCCAAACTTGGCGGGCGGATTCAAAACTCTGGATGACGGTGCCGCCACGGTTAACTGGAAAGAGCTGGATGTAGTCAAACCAAGTGATTTCGGCTTCGGTGGTGGCGAATTCGTTTTGCCAAGGGTAATAGCCGTCGCGGGTAACGCGTAGGGTGTGGTGGCCGGCGGAGATGACGAGGCGTTGGGCGGAAAGAGTAGTGCGGCGGCTAGTATCGTTGCCGTTTAGGAAGATATTGGCGCCAGTTGGGTAGGAGCCGACGCGCAGCAGAGCGGTGCGCTCAAAGGTAGGCAGGCCGCTCTCGCTGTCGCGGCGCAGGCGGTAGCCCATGGCAATCATGACGAGGACAGTAAAGAATAAGGCAATCGCTAGAGCAAACAATATTTCATGGACGATAATCCGCGCGTTTTGCGACTTCTTGTTCATGCTATTATTATACCACAAAATAATAACATTATTCGCAAAACGACAGGGTGCTGGCACTCCTCTCCGCCCCCCAGACGGTTCACCCCGCAATGCTCATGATGTTTGTTATTTTGTAACTTTACGAGTGGCTTTGCGGGCTGTGCTGGTCGCCGTCTTGGTAGCGCGGCTGGCTGTCTTTTTGGCGTTTTTAGTTGCTTGGTTAACAGCTTTAGTCGCAGTTTTCTTGGCGTATTTGCCGACTTTCTTGGCGTCGCGCTTGAGTTCGTTGCCGACTTTTCTTGACACTTTGCGGCCGGTCTTGGTAGTATTGGCCGCTACTGCGGCGCCACCGATGAGCGCACCTAGCGCTAGCCCAATTCCGAATCTTTTACCCATACCACCTCCTACTTTTTAGCCTTTGAAAGAAGGCCTGCAAAAACTTTTAGAACACCTTGCGGGTTTGCTACTGATTCAACTGATTTGGCGGCAGACTCAATAGAGAAGGCCGTGTTTTTGATGCTGGTAGCGACCTCGGCAGCCTCGTTAGAAAGCTTGATTAGCTTAACGATTAGCACGATTGATAATGTTAGGAACAAGGCGAGTGTAATCGCCAAAATGAGCATGATTACTTGTGTTGCGAAATCCATACTCATATATTAACATAAGGATTTTGGCGTGTCAAGAGCAAAAATATAACAAGTCCTTGCGGCCCTGCTTTGATATTTTGGCTAAAACTCTATATAATATGCCTATGAAAATAGCGATTTTGGGGTATGGGCTAGAGGGTAAGGCAGCGGAGCGGTATTTTAGAGAGCTTTACCCAGACGCGACTTTGGAGATTTTTGACGACAAGCTGGCAGAGACCAAAATTGACTTTGGCCAAGAGGATTTTTCGGATTTTGACTTTGTGGTCCGGACGCCGTCTATCTCGCCTTACTTGCTTAGGAGCGCTCAAAAAGTAACTTCTAACACAATTGAGTTTTTCGCAAAATGCCCGTGCAAGATTATCGGTATCACCGGCACTAAGGGCAAGAGCACGACCTCGGCCTTGATTGCGGCGATTATGGAGGAGGCGGTCAAGACGGCGAACGAGAAAAAGCCGCTGGCCTTCCCAAGAAAGGTCTTCTTGGTGGGTAATATCGGCGCGCCGGCGCTAGATGTATTGCAGGAGATCAAAAAAGACGATGTGGTGGTTTATGAGATGTCCAGCTACCAATTATGGGATTTGAAGCAGAGCCCAGAGGTAGCGGTAATGACGCCAATCGCGCCGGATCATTTGGACGTGCACCGCGATCTAGAGGATTATTTAGAGTCCAAAAAGAATATCTTTCGTTACCAAAAAGAGGGCGATACGCTGATTCGCTACGGCGAGAATCCGGGCTCGGATACCTCTATGCTGCAACTGCGCGGCAAGCATAATCATGAGAACGCGCTTTCGGCGATTGCGGCGGCAAGAGCTTATAATGCGCGTTTCTTGGGGCTAGAGGACGCGGATTTTGAGGAGGCGGTGGACAGGGCGCTAGCCAACTTTAAGGGGCTGCCGCACCGGTTGGAGTTTGTGCGCGTGCTTGGCGGCGTGAAGTTTTTTGATGATAATTTTTCTAGCGCCAGCCCGGCTTTGGAGGTTGCAATGAAGTCGTTTGACGAACCGATGGCGGTGATTGCCGGCGGTTTTGACCGACACCTGGGAAACCACCAAGAGATTGCCGAGTCTATAAAACGGGCCAAGGATTTGCGTTTTGTGGCGCTAATCGGGCAGACGGCGCCGAAGATTGCGCTGTATTTGGGCGACGAGTCGCCGCTCGCGCTGGCAAAAGATAAATATAAGATTTTCGGTAACTTGCCGGACGCGGTGGCCGCGTGCTTTGAGGCGGTAAAAGAGAGTGGTGGCGTGGTGGTGATGAGCCCGGGAACGCCGAGTTTTGATATGTTTAAGAATTTTCAGGATCGGGGAGAGCAGTATCAGAAGATAGTTAATGCACTAGCTCCCGCGAACCAACCACAAGACTCGCTCGCTCCGCCATCATCTATCGCCTCAGCTCTAGGGGAGGGGACCTCTCCCTCTTGCCCTACGGGCAATTCACCCCACATACTTCGGCGACAGATAGATGACTGCGCTCTCGGTAAAGCGTTATTTTTGGCGTATGTATTGAGTGGGATTAGTTATTATAAGGCGTTTCCGTCGCGGCATGTGAGGTTGATGGAGGGTGTGGAGCTGTTGCCGGCGCAAGTTAAGTTGTTTGACGCGGCGTATCAAGAGGGGTTGGGGCAGTTTGCGTATGAGAATAAACTGACGCGGGCTGATTTGGCGCATTTTGGCGAGAGGGCGGCGCCGAGCGAGCAAGCGTTTGGTTTTGACGGCTATGATTTTAACGGCAAAACCGCGGCTTTTAGATATTCCGTCGGCGATTTGCGTTTTACCGAAAGCGTGGAGTTTGCCGAGGCGGATTTGAGGCCGAAGGTTATAAGCATGCAGAGCGGCGGTAAAGACAGCTTACTCTTGGCGACAATGCTTAAAGAGCAAGGAGTAAATTTTGCGCCGTGGTTTGTGCGGTCGGGAGAACACCACCCAAAGGTGCTGGACAAGCTAGATAACCTGCTCTTGGCGACGCGTAAGATTGACCGCGAAGGCTTGGCCGCGGCCGCCGAGAAGGGTGGTAAAAACGGGCACATCCCGATTACTTACGTATTGCAGAGTTTGGCGTTGGTGCAGGCGGTGTTGCTAGGCGCCAAGACCGTGTTGGGGGCGATTGGCGACGAGGGGACAGAGCCGCATTCGGTATTGCCGCCGCTCGGTAAGGAAAGCTCCGCGGGCTACGAGCCGCCGCTGGCTGTCAATCACCAGTGGAGCAAAACCCGCGAGGCGGAAGAATTGTATGCAAAATACATCAAGAGTGAGATAGGCGAGGGCTATAAAGTGTATTCGCCTTTGCGCAACACGAGCGAGTTGACGATTGCGAAAATGTTTGTAGAAAAGTGCTGGAAAGAGTTTGGCCGCGAGTTCTCTAGTTGTAATGTAGCGAATTACCGACAGCATGCGGATAACCGAGAGTTAAAATGGTGCGGCGATTGCCCGAAGTGCGCTAATTCGTTCTTGTTGTTCGCGCCATGGTTGTCGGCCGAGCAGTTGACGCCGCTGTTTGGCGGCCAAGATTTGTTTGCCAAGGAGCGCTTGTACCACACATTTAAAGGTTTGCTGGGGATTGACGGGGTAGAGAAGCCGTTTGAGTGCGTCGGGTCGGTGGAGGAGCTAAGGACCGCCTATCATCTCTCGCATCCGGAGGAGGACGGCGATTATGCCGATTTACCGTTTGACGTGCCTCCCGCAGAGTGATATAATAACCGTAAGTAATATGGTGGGGTATAATGGAAAATCATAAGATCAAGGAAGTTTTGGCCAGGTGGGTTTTGGACTCGCGCGGTAACCCGACAGTTGAAGCGGATGTGTTTTTGGCGAGCGGCGCCTTTGGGCGAGCGGCGGTGCCTTCGGGTGCGTCCACCGGTTCGGGCGAGGCGTTGGAGTTGCGAGATGGTGGCGTGGCGTTTGGCGGTAAGGGCGTCAACTTTGCGGTGGAAAACGTAAGGAGCATTATTGCCCCGGCGCTCTTGGATGTTGACGCGACCGATCAAAAGCGGGTTGACCAAATCATGATGGATCTGGACGGCACCGAGAATAAGTCCAAATTGGGCGCGAACGCGATTCTTGCCGTGTCGCTGGCGACCGCCAAAGCGGCGGCGATATCCAAGCACCAAACCTACTATCAACACTTTGCGCATTTGGCGGAGAACGCCGACCTTAAAATTCCGATGCCGCTAATGAACGTGCAAAACGGTGGCGCGCATGGTGGCTGGGCGACCGACTTCCAAGAGTATATGATTGTGCCAAAATCGGCGCGCTCTATTGGCGACGCGGTGCGGATGGGGGCGGAAGTGTTCCATGCGCTTGGCAAGGTGCTGAAGGATAACGGTTACGATACGCTAGTTGGCGACGAGGGTGGCTACGCGCCGCGAGTGCGCGAAGGGAACAACGAGCCATTGGAGCGAATTTTGGAAGCGATTAAGGCGGCCGGTTATGATATTTGGCGCGACTTTGTTTTGGCGCAGGATATCGCGGCGAGCGAATTTCGCGAGGGCGACGGCTATAAGTTAAAGACTAATGGCGATTTTAAGTCAAGCGATGATATGATAAACTGGTATGCGGCGCTTTACGACCAGTATAATGTGCGGAGCATGGAGGACGGCTTGGGCGAGGACGATTGGGAGGGTTGGGAGAAACTGACCGAGCGATTGGGCGACAAGATGCAGATTGTGGGCGACGACCTGTTGGTGACGAACCCTAAGTTGTTACAACGCGCGATTGACGAAAAGGCTTGCAACGCGATTTTGGTCAAACCGAATCAGATTGGCAGCCTGACCGAGACGATTGAGACGGTTAACTTGGCGAAGAGGAACGGTTTTAGGACCGTGATGAGCCACCGCTCGGGCGAGACCGAGGATGTGACGATTTCGCACCTTGCCGTCGGCTTGGGTTGCGACGAGATTAAGACCGGGTCACTTTCGCGATCGGACCGAGTGGCGAAGTATAACGAGCTACTCCGAATTGCCGAGTTTAACCCGGCGTTGCCGTTTAGTAAGCCGTTTTGAAAAAGGATGATTTTGCACTTGACTTTTGCCTGTAAGTTTGATATAATGACGGTATCCAATGGTTTATCCATAAACTGTTGAGGTATTACATCTAAGAACGATCCTCGTAACAGAGGGTCGTTTTAGTTACTTTTTAGAGTGTCTGACTTCGCCGCGCCAAATATCTTCGGTAATTTTCAGGATGTCAAAATAGCCATCCCCGCCAGTTCGGAGTTCCGAGGAGATGTTATTGCGGGACGAGTAGATAAATACCTTTTTGCCGCGGCCATGGATAAATCGGACAAGCGCCATGAAGTCGGAGTCTCCGGTAAAGAATATCGCCTCGTCAAAATTGCCAGCTTGGTTCACGACATCAATGGCAAGCTCAACATCCATATTGCCTTTCTCTTCTATAGCGACACCGCGCTCTGTTTCTATGTGGATTTGTTTGAGCGGTTTTTTGCGAACCGTAAAATCAAGAGCTTTTTGTAGGTAAACATAAAACTTGTGTTTTCCGCTGACATCGCGGTCGCGCGTTGATGGGAGCGGATAAGCATCATAATAATAGATCTTAATCTCGCTTGCCTTGTGAGTGTTTTTCAGGTATTCCTTTAGTTTGGCATGGTCAAACATTCTGCCTTTGGCCTTTTGGACTGCCCAAAGATTGGATGCATCAACAAAGACAAAGAGCCGTTTCATGCCTGCTAAGCTGCCGGTTCTTCGGTTGGTGCGGCCTCTTCGGCTGCTTGGGTTTCTTTCTCCACCGGCTCTTCGGTCGCTGGTTCGGCTGCAGGCGCGACTTCTTCGGCTGCCGGTGTTTCTCCCGCTACTGGCTCTTCAACTGGGGCTTCTTCTGCCGGTTGGTTTTTGCGGAGCTTGTCGGCTTTACGGATGGCGCCGGATTTTTTTGGCGCGAGCTTGACCCAGCTAGGCAGCTTAATGCCCTCTTTGTCAAGTAGGTAGGCGACGCGAGTGCTTGGCTGCGCGCCGTTAGATAAGAACTTTTCCACCAACTCTTTGTTCAGCTTTGCGGTTTTGGTGTGTGGGTTGTATGAACCTAGTTCAGCCACAACTCGTCCGCTTAATGGGTGGCGAGAAGCTTCCTGAACGACTATTCGGTAAACGGCGTAGCCGGACCGACCATTACGTTGCAAACGGATTGCTAACATCTATTCTCCTTTGATTACCCGATTATTATAGCACATCTGTTATCGCTTTGCAAGCTCCGCCTTTCATGCATTAACTCAGCCCTAGGGGAGGGAACCTCTCCCTCTTGCCTTCGGCAATTCACCCCACATGCTTCGTTAACGCATGAAAGGCTGCGCTGGTAACTAAATATTCTTGCGAACAAAAGCGTCTAGGCCGGTGTCGGAGAGCAAGACGACGATGTTTTCTTGTGAGAGATTGCGGATTTGGGCGAGGAGGGCGTCGCCCAGTTCGGCCGGTGCGGCGGGGTTGGGTTTTCGGCCGTTGGCGCGGGCATACTCGTTAAGTTGTTGGACAAAAACTGCCGGCGAGATGGGTGGCTCGTCGCTGTTCTCGCGCGAGAGGTTGGTCGGCAGCCAGAAGATTTGGTCGGCTTCGGCAAAGGCTATGGGGTACTGCTCGGGGTCTTGGGCGAGAATGGCTTTTTGGCGCATATTTTGGTGCGGTTCGTAAACGGCAATGACTTGCGGGGTGGTGCCGTCCTCGCGAGGGTGTTGTTCGGCGTATTCGCGCGCCAGTTGCAGGGTGGCGCCGACTTCGTTGGGGTGGTGGGCGTAATCACTAAAAATGTTGGGCGCGATTTGCTCAAACCGCCGCTGGGCGCCGGGGAAGGAGTTGAGGGCGTTTAGGATGGCGTTTTGGTCTATCTTGGGGAAGAGCTGGTGCATGGCCGCAAAAACGAGAGTGGCGTTTTTGCGGTTGTGGGCGCCGAGTAGAGTAATTTGCGGGTTGGGTTCGGCGAGGCGGCCGTCAAGATTGTCGCTAGCCCAAGAGATGGAGTGCTCGCTTTGGCGTAAGAACTTTTGGAAGGCGGCGTGGTAGTCGGCTTCGGTGGGGTAGATGTCGGGGTGGTCGTAGGTGACGGCGGGGAGGAGCGCTAGGTAAGGATGAAAATGTAAGAAGTTGCGGTCAAATTCGTCGGCTTCGTAGATGAAATACTCGCTGCCTGCTTGGTAGTCGGAAGGCGGCGCAAAGGAAAGGGTGGTGCCGTTTAAGAATGAGACCGGGATATTAAGCTGCTTAAAGCACCAGATCAACATGGAGGTAGTGGTGGTCTTGCCGTGGGTGCCGGCGACGGCGATGAGTTTGAGGCCTTTGCCTTTGATAATCTCGTTGATTAGCTCGTCGCGTTTGCTGATTTTGAGGCCGAGTTCTTGGGCCTGCAAAAGTTCCGGGTGGTTGCCTTTGATGGCGGAGCTATGGACAAACCAGTCAATGCCGTGCTCTTGGTGCATTTGCGCCAAGAATTCGCCGTTTTGCTCGCCGATTTCAATCGTCGCGCCGAGGTCTTGGAGTGATTGCTCCATAAGCGAGGTCTTTTTGTCCGAGCCAAAAACTTGGTGGCCGATTTTGCCGCTAAGAACGGCTAGCGGCCCGATGCCGACCCCCATGATGCCCGAGAAATAGATATTCATATAGATAATATAGCACAATATATG
>WRKS01000014.1 GCA_009778015.1 Candidatus Saccharimonadota bacterium | reverse complement strand
TAAAAAATTTTTGATTGTTCGGCGTTTTGCCTTAACAAAACAACTTAATAAATCCCCCCCTTTTGGCGCATAATAGCGTAAAAGGGGGGATTAATTTGAAAAAAGTACAAGTAACAAACGCGGTAAATTGCTATTCTCAACGCTCATTAATGGGTGCGGCAAAGCACACAAGGTGTGTGAAAAAATTACAAGTATTACTATCCATACTGTTATCGGCGGTTATACTCGCGACAACCGCGCAAGCCACAACAATCCAACCGCCAAAGCCGGTCGAGCTGACGATACTGATGTACCATTTTGTGGTCGAAAACCGGGGGGAGCACCATATATCGCCCGACGAGTTCGAGAGGGACTTGGCGTTCCTCAAGAAAAACGGCTACAACACAATAGGCATTTCCGAGTTGACGGCGTTTGTTTACGACAGCAAGCCGTTGCCGCCAAAGCCGGTAATGCTCACCTTCGACGACGGGTACTACAACAACTATGTCAACGCCTTCCCGCTTTTGAAACAATACGGGATGAAGGCGGTTATTTCCATTATCGGCGACCACACCGATATATGGAGCGGCAACTTTTACGAGGATATGCAGGCGGGACACACCACCTGGACGCAAATCCGGGAAATGTTGGATTCGGGGTTGGTGGAAATAGGCAACCACACCTATTCCATGCACTTTATCAAAGACGGGCGCAAAGGGTGCAGGCGCAAAGAGGGAGAGCCGTTGCCGGATTATCAACGGCTGTTTGCGCGGGACGTCCGAAAGTTGCAAAACCGCGCACTTGAGGAATGCGGAATTACACCCGAAGTGTTCGCCTTCCCCTATCACGCCGTTTGCGACGAAGCCATTCAGGTGTTGCAAATACTCGGATTCCGCGCCGCGTTTACCGGACCCGGCAAGTCCAACACAATCGCCCCGGGCGACACCGATTGCCTCTTTGATTTAAGGCGGGTAAACCGCTCAAGGCTACGCTCGGCGGAGGCTATACTCACCGCCACGTAGGAGGTTTACGGCTTACTCAAAGGCGTCTTCCGCGTCCCTGTCGTTCCACAGTATTACCAACTGCTCCATTTCTTCCTCGGTGAGGGAAATGCCTTTGCCCATGCGTTCCCCGTCGGGAGACCAGGGACGTATGTCGAACTTGGGCTCGCCACCGTTCCAGCTCACCATGTTTAGTTTTGTCTGCCAGCCCTTGGCGTTCTCGGAAACTACGCCCAATTCCTGCGTAACTTCATAGTTAAAATCTGCCATGTTATTGCTCCTTTAGTAATTTTAGTAGTTTAGTAGCTTTAGTAGCAAGAAATAGTATAATCGATTATCCCAATTCTTCCGGCGAAAATTCCTCAAAGTCCTCTTCGCCTTCAATCAAGATGGACTTTTTGGACTTTTTGGATTTCGCGGCGGCGGCGGGAGGAGCCGGCAATGGCGCGGCGTCAGAGTCGCCGGGAAGGTTGGGAGCGATTTCCTCAAGTTCGATTTTGTCCGACAGCTCCCGGATTTTGCCCTCAATTTCGTCCATTAAGCCGGAGTTTTCAAGCAGGTATTTCTTGGCGTTTTCGCGTCCTTGACCCAACCGCATATCCCCATAGTAAAACCACGCTCCGCTTTTTTTGCAGATGTCCAACTCCACAGCCAAGTCCAATATTTCCCCAACTTTGGAAATGCCAATGCCGTAAATCATGTCAAACTCGCAAGACTTAAACGGCGGCGCGACCTTGTTCTTGACCACTTTGCATTTGGTCCTCACGCCGATTTGCTCCGAACCGTCCATGATTTTGTCAGAGCCTTTGCTGACTTGAATGCGCACCGATGCGTAAAACTTCAACGCTCTTCCCCCGGGAGTGGTTTCGGGGTTGCCATAACCGCCGATTTTTTCCCGCACTTGGTTAATAAAAATGGCGACGGTTCCGGTTTTGGAGATAATGCTGGTCAGTTTGCGCATCGCTTGGCTCATCAGCCGCGCGTGCAAGCCCATGTTGCTGTCGCCCATGTCGCCGTCAATCTCGGCCTGCGGAGTAAGCGCCGCCACGGAGTCAACCACGATAATATCCACGGCGCCGCTCCGAACGAGGGTTTCGCAGATCTCAAGCGCCTGCTCGCCGCTGTCCGGCTGGCTAAAGACCAGCTTTTCGGTGTCAACGCCGATTTTTTTGGCGTAAGCCGGGTCAAAAGCGTGCTCGGCGTCAATAAAGGCCGCCGCGCCGCCAGATTTCTGGACCTGAGCCACGGCGTGCATGGCCAGGGTAGTCTTGCCCGAGCTCTCGGGGCCATAAATCTCAATGATGCGACCCTTCGGGTAGCCGCCGCCGAGCGCCAAGTCCAGAGACAAGGCGCCACTGGGTATAAGCTCCACAGCCGCCTTAGTACTCTTGCCTAACTGCATAATCGCACCGTCGCCAAATTGCTTAGTAATTTGCTCCATCGCAAGTTCTAGCGCCTTGCCCTTGCCGTCCGCGGCACCGCCGCCACCCGATTGTTCTGCCTTTTTCGCCATAACCTCTCCTTTGCTGTTATTATACCACAAGTGTAAGGGTTCTAAAATGATTTGCAAGCATAAGAGAAAACGCTTATGTTTAGATTTGACCTCTATAGGTCCTTGAGACAAAAAAGATTTAGAGAAAATTACCTTAACTCTACATGGTTTTGAGAAATGTGGTGTAGTATGCAAATAAGCTCCGCTCTTGACTTTTGGGGGATAGTGTGCTATAATGGTGAGGAGGTGGGGTTACGAGAGACGCCTAACCCCGCATTCTTATTATCTTATTTAGGGCGCGAAACTTAGCAGACAAAAGTATGCGTTTCGCGACCCCGGTTAAACAGGAGGAAAGCATGGGAAAACAGATGAAAACCGCAATGAACAAAATGGACCAGATCTTGGTCGGCAACCTGGACCGCGCGCTGATTTTACAGATCGCGCACGAAGTGAAGGCCAACGGGGTGACAACCGGCTATCTGAAGGGCTTGCTTGATTGCAGCACGACGCTCGGCGATTTCTTTACAGCGGTGGGCGACCAACGATTCAGAGAGCGCTTTTACCAGCGCTCGGCCAGGTTGGGACAAATCGTAGAGGCCGCTTTGGGCGGACAGCACTAGCCGGCCTAAGTCGGCTAACAATAAGGCGACTAATACTTTTGACTTGATAAAAAACGCCGCTTCCACCGGGAGGTCGGCGTTTTTGCACTGATGCTTGAGAGCTTTTGCACTGATGCTTGGGCGTTCTGGCATTTTTATGATATAATGAGCGCATGAGAATGAAACGAGGCTTTACGGCGCTAGAATTAATCATCGCGATTGGTTTTGTGGGCGGCGCGGTGGTGTTTTTCTTTCTGCAAAAGGCGACAATTGACGCCTACGCGCGCGACGACCACAACAAAACGGCGATTAACGCGATTTACTACGCGCTAGAGGATGTTTACCGCTTTACCTTTGGCTATTATCCGGAGGTCTTGACCGAGGACAGCTTGCGCGGCGCCGACCCGAGGTTTTTGGTGGACCAAAACGGCAACTTTGTGAGCGGTGTCGGTTCCAATCTGCACTACGAACCAGAAAACTGCGCCGACGGCAAATGCTCCAGCTACGTCTTGCGCGCCACCCTAGAAAAAGAAACCGATTTTGTCCGCCGCAGCCGGCACTAGCCTCACGAGTAGCCAGCGCTTCTCAAGACTCGCGAGGCAGCCAGGGCGCTGGCACCCCTCTCGCCTCCGGCGATTCACCCCGCATCGCTCGCTATGCGAAGCGCTGGCTACTCGTATGATAAATGTTCGCGTGCCCTCTTGGTTACCACTCGGCCTCGGGGGGTGCGTTCCAGGAAGCCAATTTGCATCAGGTAGGGCTCGTAGTAGTCCTCAATGGTGGAGGTTTCGTCGCCGGTGAGGGCGGCGATGGTTTTGACACCAACCGGGCGCTCGCTGTAATGCTCAAGCATAATTTTAAGCAGGTTGCGGTCGGCCGAATCCAGGCCGAGGTGGTCAATCTGGAGCAGCTCCAGGGATTTTTGGGCGATGTCCTTGTTGATATTGCCGGAGTTGTTAAGCTCGGCGTAGTCGCGGACACGCTTAAGCAAGCGATTGGCGATGCGAGGGGTAAGCCGGGCGCGCTCAGCCAAGACATCGGCCGCATCATCTGCAAGGGTAAGGTCTAAAATGCGGGCCGAACGAGAAATAATCTGTTTTATATCACATATGGCATAATACTCTAAGCGGTAAACGAGGCCAAAACGGTCGCGGAGTGGATTGGCCAGGCTGCCGGCGCGGGTGGTGGCACCGACCAAGGTAAAGCGGGGCAGCGGCAAACGGACGGACCGCGCGGCCGGGCCTTTGCCGATCATGATATCCAGCACATAATCTTCCATCGCCGAGTAGAGCGTCTCTTCAACGGTGCGGCTCAGGCGGTGGATTTCGTCAATAAAGAGCACGTCGCCGTCTTGCAAGCCGGTCAAAATCGCGGCGAGGTCGGCGGGGCGCTCAATGCTGGGGCCAGAGGTCATCTTGAGATTAACCTTGGGCTCGGCGCCTTTTTTGGCGGAGGCGGCCATCTCATTGGCAATGACGCCGGCGAGAGTGGTCTTACCCAACCCGGGCGGGCCAAACAAGAGCACGTGATCTAGAGGTTCTTTACGCTGCTTGGCGGCGTCAATCGCCAGTTGGAGGCCGGTTTTGAGGTTTTCTTGACCGATATATTCGGCCAGGCGCTGGGGCCGCAGCGTGTTTTCGTAGGCCCGCTCCTCGGGTGCCTCTAAGCTGTCGTCGCTGCAACCAGCGTCAATAATCCTCTCAACCGCCATAAACCGCAAACGGCTAACGCCGAGCCTCCTTATAACTTTTCTTCAGTATATCACACTAGATACGGTCGGCAAAAATGATGTGGCGGCGGTTGTTGGTGCCGAGCGCCTGTTCGTAAGAGCCGGCGCAGGTCATCAGAGACAAAGTGTTGGGCTGGCCGTAAACCAGACTATTCATAGAGAGCAGATTGGGGCAGTTGGCGATGCGGTAGGCGGTGATGCCGGCCAGCCGATTGACGTTGCCGGCAGAGAGGCAGCGATAGTCAAAATTCTTGCGAGACTCAGCGAGGTTAACGCGGTAGGTTTCGGTGCCGTGGCTGGTGAAGATCTGGATGAGGGCGCCGTTTTGGATCTCGCCGAGCCGGGCAAAGATGTTGGATGAGTTGTGGCCATAGATAAAGCGGGAGTCGCCGGTAGAGATGTTGGCCGCGCTGCCGCTTTGGCGGTTGGGGGTCTGGGTGATGGTCTCGGCCGTGCGGTTGACGAGGCAGTTATTGATGCCGAGGCTCGGGATGACGATGCGGTTGGTGCAGCTAGGTGTTGCCGCCCGAGCTACAGTCGCTCTCGCGCTCGGGGTCCTGTCGTCCGATGTTGCCGCCCGCGCCGCAGCCGCTCCAGCGCTCGGGGTCCTGTCGTCCGGGTCCTCCCCATCCCCCTCTACTCGCAGAATCGGCACTTCGTTGGCCGCTTCGCGAGCGGGGGCGGGGTCCCCACCGGCCACCACCCCTCGCTCGCCCTTATCAATATCATCGTTCATCGCCCCAACAGATTCAGATAGCGCTTCCTCGTCAAGCAGGTCGCGGGGTGGGATGGCCCGGGAGGCGCCGAAGTTGCGGCTGGTGTCGGGCGGGGCGATTGCGGCGGTTTCGGTGGTGGCAAAGGCGGTATAGGCGCGTACCGATAAGACGGCAGGGACGAACGCGAGGGCGCCGCCGACTGCTGCGGCCACCACGCATTGCCAAACCTTGTTCATATACTTACATTATATCACAAAAACGAGAGAATCGCAAGTTTGGGGTTGTTGCCGGCGAGAATCGCTTGGGCGGCGCCGGTAAGTTGGTCAAGTTGGTCGGCGGTCTGATGCGCCAAGAGATTCAGCACCTCAAGCGCCAGCTCGGGTTTTTTGTCCAGTTTGTTAGCAAGGTCGGCGGTCGGCAAGTGGGCCAGTTCGGTCGCTTGGGCGCTCGGCGCATGGTTGGCCGGCCCATAAAACACGGCGGAGCGGCTTAAAATCGTTGGCAAAAGTCGGGCGCGCGGCTCGGCGAGCAAGACAAAATGTTGGCGCGCCTCCTCAAAAGTTTTGAGCAGGGCATTCCCGGCGTTGTCATTGAGCAACTCGGCGTTTTTGACCACCAAAAAGTTGGGGCGCTCGGGGGTAGACTCGGGCAGGGCGGTATTGAGGCGGACCAGTTCTTGCGAAATGTCTAAGGTGATTTTGGTTTTTTTGTCCTCTTTTTCAAAGACGAGGAGGGGGGCGCCGGGGAAGGTGCCAGAGGCGGCGAGGCGGAACTGCTGAAGCAGCCTATCTGGGCGGCCGAACAAGATAATACAAGAGAATTTGGCGGCGATGGCCGCGAGGTTGGCGTCTTTATCTAGAAACATACTTGCTAAACTCCGGCGGGGTTTTGGATTTAAAAGTTTTTCGTTCGGAGTTGGGGAGCGTCAGCTCCAGTTCGCTGGCGTGGAGCATGAGGCGCGGCGCTTTTTTGCCGCCGTAAACCTCATCGCCTAAAATGGGGTGATTGAGGTAGGCGAGATGAACGCGGAGCTGGTGGGTGCGGCCGGTCGCGGGCTTGAGTTCCAAGAGGGAATAGAGCCCCATGGGCGCGACTTGAGCCACTCGCAGATGAGTTTGGGCCGGCTTGCCGCTGCCGCTAACCAAAAACGTGGTCGGTTTTTTGAAGTTGCGGGCGATCGGCAGGTCAAGTATTAGTTCGTGCTGTTTGGGTTCGCCTTCGGTAATCGCGAGATAGGTCTTGTTTGCCTTGCGCTCGGCGAATTGTTTTTGGAGGAACTTTTCGGCGACCGGGTTACGGGCAAGAATCATCACGCCGCTGGTGCCGCGATCTAGGCGGTGGACGATGCCGCGGCGCTCGCTATGCGACGGGTCCTCGCTCTGCTCCTCCTCGCGGTCTGCCAGCCAAGTGGCGACGGTTTCTTCGGGGCTGAATTCACCCTTACTATGAGACAATATACCGCTCGGTTTGTCAATAACAATAACATCTTCGTCTTGGTAGAGAACTGGTAAATCTAGGGTGCTTTCGGGCTGGGGCGTGGGGGCGAGTTCTAGTTGGACGTCCTCGTCGTATTCTTTGGCCGGCTTGAGCACCGCACTTGCGGACCCTTTGACGGCGCGAGCGGTCTTGGGGTGATTGAGAGACACCTTGCCGGCCTCAATCTTAGTTTTGGCGGCGGCGCGGCTCAGGTTAAACCGCTCGGCGACCAGGGTGTCTAGGCGCTTTTGGGGAAAGGTGCGGACCAAGGCAAAGGTTTTGCCGCGGTCCTCGCCCACTTTGACAAATTGCAGGCGGGCGTTGGGCGCGATTTTTTGGACTTGGGCGAGAACCGGTTTGGCCGCGGTAAGGAGGGTTGACGAGTCTGTGGAGTCGGCGGCGGGGGTGAGACCGGGGTCTTGCGAGATGTCCACCGCCCAATAGGTGACCGGCGCGGCGCCCTCGGCCGCAAAGCGGAACTCGGTGATATTGTCCACTTGGCGGAGGCCGGAGAGTTTTTGGTCGTCCACGAGCTCGGTTTTGATTTCGCCAAACTTCCAGAGGAAGTCAATTGCGTGCTTTTTGGTCCACTTCATATTCGCCTTTCTTTTGCAAAAGAGGGGTGTAACGCAGATTTTCGTAGATTAAACGACGACATTGACTAGCCTGTTCTTTAGAACCACAATCGTTTTCTTGACAGGGGTAGAGCCGATGAAACTCTTGACTTTGGCGTCTGATTGTGATATACTTAGGAGGGTAGCCTCGTTGAGATCGTCAGCGGGGATTTTTATACGGCTGCGGACTTTGCCGTTAACTTGGATAACAACCTCCACCTCGTCTTCGGCGAGGTCTGTTTCGTCGTAGGTTGGGAACTCGGCGTCGTCAAGGCGGAGCGGCGCGCCATCGGCCGAGGAGGCGGCGGTTAGTTGCTCGTAGAGTTCGTTGGCGATGTGGGGTGCGAAAGGCGAGAGCAAGATGCAGAAATCGGCCAAGGTCTCGGCGTCGGGTTCGTGCTTGCTGAGGCCGTTTAGGCCCTCCATCAGGGCCGCGACCGCGGTGTTGAATTGCATATTTTCTAGGTCGTCTTGGACGCGCTTGATGGTTTTGGCCCGGATACGCTTAATTTCGGGGTCCTGTCTCTGCCCCTCAATACCTTGCCGGGTCTCTGCCAACCGGCTCACGCGGGCACGACGTTCGTCCAGCCCGTCGTTACGGGTGGACGCCGTCTCGCTCGGACGTCTCGCCTGCGGCTCCCGGCTACAGCAGCACGCGCCCGGCGGCCGCCGGAGACCCC
>WRKS01000013.1 GCA_009778015.1 Candidatus Saccharimonadota bacterium | reverse complement strand
ATTGACCCTACACCAAGCGGCGCGCTGGGCACGGATTGCGCCACCATCACCACCTCCACCAACAACCCGACCGG
Source organism: Candidatus Saccharimonadota bacterium (assembly GCA_009778015.1). Lineage (GTDB taxonomy): Bacteria > Patescibacteriota > Saccharimonadia > Saccharimonadales > Saccharimonadaceae > WQUV01. The sequence goes on along the minus strand of WRKS01000013.1, from coordinate 8,228 downwards.
CTATAGCACTACTTTAGCCGCCGAGGCCGCCAACCTCGTTTGCACCGCCGACAGCGGCACCTATAACCTCACCCCTGCCAACAGCACGCCGGCCGCCCTCGGCAACAACCAGCGGGGCTACTACATCGGTACCGACACACCATCCGCCTTCCAAGCCGTGCCGACCGCCGCCGCCATCATCCAGTCCAACGCCCTTGCGGCCACTGGCGACAGCCTCCAATTCTGGATTGGCGCCCAGGTAGATTACAGCCAACCGCCTTGCACTTACACCGGTGCAGTCACTATGACCGCCAGCCCTAACCCGGTCCCCGCCCCCACAATTACCGCTATTTCGCCGGCCTCCGGTTCCATCAGCGGCGGCATCCCAACCACCATCACCGGCAGCAACTTTGGCACCACCGACAACCCTTACATTTCGCAAATTAATATCGGCGGCGCGTCCTGCCTATTCCTTGCCGTCGTGGACAACGACACCGCCACCTGCATTACGCCAGCCGGCACTGCCGGCAGCGCCGACGTCTCGGTGGACGGCTATGGCGGCACGGCCACCTTGTCTAGCGGCTTTACCTATCAGACTCCGCAGGCCAACACCTGCATGCCCGGCGACACTACCACTGCCGGCATCCGCGTTGATCTAGACGCCAATATGTTCCCCGTCACCTTCACCGGCACCTCGTCCTCGCCATCTTGGGCTATCGCCGACAACAGCAACTGGTGCAGCTACTCCAGCCAGCAATGGGCTAATGCTGTCACAGTTACCGACCCCGCCGCTTACGCCCACGCGGCGCCCGGCACTAATGTCCCCGAATCTGATGTCCTAGGTTATTGGGTCTATATTCCGCGCTATGCCTACGAGGTCCAGCGTTACTACGCCTTCAACGCCCCAGTTGCCGCACAGAACTTTGACATCGCCTTTGAAACCGCCATCACCGTCAAAAAGACCCCGCAAGCCCCAACCGGCAGCTTTTCTACCTGCTTTACAGCACCAAACTCCTCCAGCTTCTCTGCCCACGATTACCGCACCGATTGCGGCGTCTCCCGCACTTATGGAGCCGCCACCGGCACCACCTGGGCCACTCACCCGGCCTTTACCTTCAACGGCCAAGAGTTAAACGGCCTCTGGATCGGCAAGTTTGAAACCAGCGGCACCCGCGCCGCGCCGCAAATTAAACCCAACCAAAACACCAATATCGGCGAATACCCGGGCGTTTACTTTGATATGGGCAAAGCCATTGGCGTGCTAGACAATAGCGCTACCGGCGGCAACGGCACCGCGGTCAGTCAAAACAGCCACTCGCTGGCCGCCGCGACCACCCATATGGCCCTTAACACCGATTGGGGGGCGGCCGTCTATCTTGCTGCCAGCCAGTATGGCGCCGGCTATAACGCCGTTCAGCTTAATGCCGCCTTTGGCACGCCTAGCTCCTCCACCGACGCCGATGGTAACGGCGGCTCCTACCTTACCAACGATCTAGTCGGCATCACCGGTTGCGGCCCAAGCGCCGGCGGCACCACCAGCACCTACAGCGGCGGCACTACACTCAACACCACCACTCTGCAAAGCCCCACCGCCTGCTCCAGCGACACTTCACACGCCTATTACGGCACACTCGGCGTGCTGGCCTCCACCACTAATAATGTCTATGGCATCTACGATATGGCCGGCGGCGCCTACGACATGGTGATGGCCAACTACAACAATACCCCAACCAACATCACCACTATGCCGCCTGCCGCCTTCCTCAACCTCTATCTGGCTCCGCCATTTGGCACCCAGCCCGCTTGGAGCTCCAGCAGCAACGCTACTTATTACGGGTTTGATATTTGCGACTGGACCCTCTGCGGCGGCCAAGCCAACTACGAGGTCAATACCGTGCAATCCGTCACCGGCGACTCCGCCTGAAACGGCGACTACTCGCGCATGCCAAGTGGCAACGGCTATGTTTGGACACTCCGCGGCGGCCGCGCCGACAACGGCGCCAACGCCGGCATTTTCGCCCAGTCCGACGGCAACGGCGCCTCGCTCGCCTATGTCGGCTTTCGGGCCGTCTTGGTTGTTAAAAATCTAGCATTTTGATATTGACATAAGCATTTTCTGTGATTTAATAAAGAGGAAGAGAACAATAAAAAGGAACAAATATGAAAAAAATCATCATCTCAGGTATCGCCGCCACCGCCCTAATCGGCGCTGTCGGTATTGGCTCGGCCTTTGCCGACACCCCCGCCACTTGGAACCAAACCGTCCAAGTTACCTCTAGTTCGGTTATCACTCTGACCACTACGGCCAGCAACCCGATTACCATTCCGGCCGACCCTAGCACCAACGGCGGTTTCGCCTCGGCCGAAATGCCGCTTACGCTATCTTGCAACGACGAAAACGGCGCCACAGTCACGCTTTCTATGATCTCTACCGACGCTAACAACGGCAACCTCTTTGACAGCACCGCCAGCACCACGGATGTCGTGGCACCAGTCGCCAGCGCCGGCATCCCGCTTACCGCTAATACTTGGGGTTATAATATGGTCAGCGGCTCCACTAACACCGCGCAAAACAGCTCTTCCACCTTCTCGCCAGTTCCAGCCTCCGGCACCCCTGCGACTATCCTCACCACCAGCGCAGAAGGCACCTCGCAGTTCTTTGTCAACTTTGGCGCCCTCGTGGACTATACCCTCGCCTCTGGTGTCACCTACTCTAACCAAGTAACCTACACGGCTAGCGTCAACCCATAAGGCGACCAGCCATGAAAGCCCGAAAATCTCTTCTTTTAACTCTAGCGGCAGCATTTCTGTTGCCGCTGGGGTTAATTCGTGCCACCCCAGCTAGCGCCGCCTCGGATATCAGCATCTCGCTTTCTCCCGGGCAGCAACGCATCACGCTCAATCCCGGCGAAACCGTAACCGCCGAGGTCACGGTTATCAACTCCGGCACCACCGAATACGAATTTGTGGTTTACGCCACACCTTACGAGGTCGCACCCGATTACTCCGGCAACATCTTTGATAATCCGGCAACCGCCCGTTCGCAAATCTCGCGCTGGATTTCCTTTGCCGGCCAAGCCAAGACCGCACCTTCTACCCTAGCGCCCAACGAGCGGCGCGTGATTGAGTTTACGATTAACGTCCCCGATAGCGTCCCGGCTGGCGGCCAATATGCTGCCATTATGGCCGAGGTTGTCCCACCGCCCGATGCCGGAGGAGTTGTCACGGTGCGCCGCGTCGCCTCCCTCTTGCACGCCCATGTCAACGGCAACACCCTAGAGCAAGGCGCTATTACCGAGCGCGTCTGGCGCCGCCGCTATGCCTCACGCCAAGTTAACACCTCTCTCACCATTGCTAACACCGGCAACACTGACTTCGTGGCCGAAAACAGCCTCATCGTCCAAACCCTTTTTGGCCGAACCGTCAGCGAAACCCGCGACCCCGCCAAACTGGTTTTTCCCGACACCTCTCGCACCTTTGAGCTAAATTGGCAGAGCAAAGGTCCGGTTGGTATCTATAAGCTAACCCAGCAAAGCACTTTTTTGGGCAATACTATCTCGGCCACCAGATGGATTGTCCTGATCCCGGTCTGGTTGGTCGCGGCCGGCATCTTGACGCTTGTCGTCACCTCAGTCTTTCTAGTCTTCGGCATCACCAAGCTGCGCCGCCGTCGCTATCGTGATTAAATGCTATATTATTTATATGTTGGGGCCTAGATTAAATATGCTATAATAAAAGCGTATGCTGTATTATAACTCTGGTTTAGTTGGTTTGCCGGTTCGCGAGGCTCGGAGCGGCGACACGGTAGCCATCGTAGAAAAGCTCATCGTGGACCCGCGGTCATTCACCCTCGCCGCCTTGCAACTCAAGACTCTAGACAAAGAGAGCCACTATATCGTTACCGACAGTATCGCCGAGATCAGCTTACAGCACGGCCTCTTCTTTTCTGACACCGACGCCATCTCTAAAATCTCCGATCTCCCCCGCCTAGCCGAAGTCCTAGACCTCGGCTTTGAACTAATCAAACTCCCGGTCCGCACCAGTAGCGACAAAAAAATCAAATCGCACAAACTCGGCACCGTGGAGGACTTTGTGGTTGACGACACCTCGTTCGCGGTCTTTCAGATTATCGTCAAACGCGGCCTGCTCTCCAGCTTCATGCCCGAGCTCGCCATCAACCGCCAGCAAGTCTTAGAAATCACCAACCGCGGACTCATCGTAGACGACGCTTACGCCAAGTCGGCCGTCGCTGCCACCGCCTCGCGCGCATCCGAGTAATTAAACCCTTGTCGCACCAAATACTTAACCAGCTTAGCCTTGGCAGCCGCGCTGGTCGTCTCGCCGGTATGCCGGCTGAGCTTCTTTTCTATGATTTTTTGCATTTCGGCTTTCTCGTCGCGGCCAAATCCATCCGCCGCCAACTCGCCCATGACCCGCTCCGCCAAATCACGCCGCACCCCCTTGGCATGCAACTCCAAGAGTAATCTTTTGCGGCTCACCCCCTTGCGCAAGCGTCGGTTCTCAATAAAATACCGCGCGAACTGCTCGTCGTTGATGTAACCTTTTTCTATTAACCGCTCTTTGACCCGCGCGCCAACCAGCGGGCTCATGCCATCGTATTCCCGTGTCACAAAATTGCCTAGTTTGTCCCGGCTGGTCCGCACGCCGGGGCGGGATTTCTTGTATAGATAGTCGTCCAGCTCCTTGACCGAATGCGGCCTGGTCAAAACCCATTCCAGCGCCCGCTGGTAAGCCTTGCCAAACTCGCTCTCCACCCGCAGCCGCGCCTCATCCTCTTCGGATAAGTCGCGCCCCACCTTAATCCCATTATCCACCACTTGCGAAAGCGCCAGCGAAAAAGCATACTTGCCGCCCATATAGACATTAACCCGTGTCTTATCCTTGACCCCAGCCCTAAGCGCCGTAACCCGCCGCGGAAACATCCGATCCATCGGGTTATAGCGCCGCTTCGGAATTGAGGCAATCGGTGGGCTCGGTTCCTGAGGTGACTCTCGGAAGGCGGCAGCCTGAGAGCGAGAAGCGCCTCCCCCGTGGCGACGGGTGGAGGCGACTTCGTGCCCGAAGGAACCAGATTCACCGATTACCTCATCAATCCCGAGCGTCTCTATCATTGCTGCGGCACGTTTTTCATCGTCAGCGACAGCCGGCCTCGGTCGTCAATCGCCTCTAGCAAGACATAAACTTCTTGCCCCAGCTTAAGCGCGTCCTCCACCTTGTCTAGTCGCTTGTCACTGATTCGCGAAATATGCAGCATGCCATCAATCCCAGGCAGAATGTTTACAAACGCGCCAAACTCCTTGATGCCGACCACTGCGCCCTTGTAAATCTTGCCTATCTCCGGCTCTTCCACCAAGCCCTTTACCCAGTCCACCGCTTTCTGGATCGCCACCGGATCAACCCCGGCAATCGTCACCAAGCCGTCCTCGGCAATATCAATTTGCGCGCCGGTTTCGGCAGTAATCTTGTTGATCGTCTCGCCGCCCTTGCCAATCACGGTGCCGATTTTCTCCGGATTGATCTTTACCTTTTCAATCCTTGGCGCGTAATCAGAAATCGTAGCCCGCGGTTCGCTGATAATAGAAATCATGTGTTCCAGAATATGCATCCGTCCGGCCTTGCTCTTGGTAATCGCCTCGGCCAAAACCGCCACCGGCAGGCCTTCCACCTTCATGTCCATTTGTAACGCCGTGATACCCTTGCTGGTGCCCGTAACCTTAAAGTCCATGTCGCCCGCAAAGTCCTCAGCATCCGCGATGTCCGAAAGCACATATGGCTTGTCACCGTCCATCATCAGACCCATCGCGATACCAGCCACCGGCGCCTTGATCGGCACTCCGGCGTCCATCAACGCCAAACAACTTGAGCAGGTTGCCGCCATAGAGGTTGAGCCGTTCTGACTCATGATTTCCGTTACCGAACGAATCGCGTAAGGGAAGTCCTCCGCTGCGGGTAATACCGCAGTCAAAGCGCGCTCTGCCAAATAGCCGTGGCCAATCTCGCGGCGGCCCGGGCTGCCTAGGCGCCCAACCTCGCCCACTGTGTATTTTGGCGCGTTGTAGTGGTGCATATAGCGGCGCTCGCCGTCGGTTACTTCCATCGTATCTACAATCTGCGCAAAAGAAAGCGGCGCCAGAGTCACGATATTCATCGCTTGGGTTACACCGCGTGTAAAGAGCGACGACCCGTGTACGCGCGGCAAGAACCCAACTTCGCTGGACAACTCGCGAATCTCGTCTAGTTTACGGCCGTCCGGTCGTGTTTGGTCCTCTATAATTCCGCGGCGCACATCGCCGTGCAACGCTTCGGTAAATGCTTCGTCGTATTGCTCGCGCACCAAAGCATATTTGGCCTTCAATTCCAAGAAAGTGGCCTCGTCCATGTCCTCGGCGCTTTCTTTTTCTATCTGTTTAGTCATGTCCTCGTGGAACTCGCGCCGCAGCTCTTGCACCATCGCGTTGCGCTCTGGGTAAGCCTTTTGCAAGTTTTTGCCCATTTTGCCAGCTAGCCATTTGTCGGCCAACTCTTGGATTTCGGCATTTGGCAGGACCAACTCGTATTCTTGGGCTGGCGCCGCCACTTTTTTAGCCAATTCTTGCTGGAGTTTGATTACCGGCTGGATGTTTGCAAACGCCCATTCTAGGCCCTTGATGATTGTCTCTTCTGTCACCTCGCTGGCGCCGGCTTCAACCATAATCACGCCACTCTCAGTGCCTGCCACCACTAGGTCTAGGGCGCTAGCCGCGCGCTCTTCTTTGCTTAAGAACGCCTTAAACTCGCCGCCCACTTGGCCGATTCGCACACCGGCGACCGGACCGCTAAACGGCGTGCCGGTTAGCATTAACGCCGCTGAAGCCGCAATCATACCCACCATGTCGGGCCGAAAATCAGGGTCCATAGACAGCACCGTTGTTACCACTTGCACCTCTTGACGGTAGCCGTCCGGAAAGAGCGGCCGAATTGGCCGGTCAATTAGGCGTCCGATCAGCACTGCCTCGTCTGAAGGCCGACCCTCTCGTTTGATAAAGCGCGAACCGCTAATTTTGCCAGCGGCGTAGAACTTCTCCTCGTAGTCAACCGACAATGGGAAGTAATCCAAGCTCACTGGCCTGCTACCAACTTGCGCTGTGCCTAGCACCACGGTGTCGCCGTAGCGTACCAGCACCGACGCCGTTGAGCGAAACCCAACCCGGTTCACCTCTAGCGAAAGCTCCCGCCCCAACCATTCGGTCTTAACACTAATAATATCCTTACCATTAGGATTTTTGATCATTTATTCCCTTTCTGGAAGCAAATTGAGTAGCCCACTAATAATGAAACCGGGCAACCGGATTTGCCTCCATTACCTCCCCATATTATCACAAAGCCCTAAAAATTGCCATAGCCGCCAAGACAAAACGGCGACTTTCTAGACAAAACGGCGATTTTCTCTAAATCTTTTCTACCTCAATAGGTTACGGAGGTCATAATTAAACGTAAGCGTTGTCTCTTATGCTTAGTTTCTGAAATAATGATGGTAAGCTGGGGGTATGAAAAAATACACCGCATGGATGGCTGTAAAAACGCACATCAATAACGAAAGCAAGAAGCCGACATACAAGGAAGGTGGGATTTATTGGGTTAGTATAGGCGAAAATATTGGTTTTGAGCAAGACGGCAAGGGCGACCTCTATACTCGGCCGGTCTTGGTAATCAAAGGTATCAGCCGCCATCTTTTCGTTGGTCTGCCCCTAACTTCGCAGCCTAAACAAGGCAATTACTTTTACCCACTAGGCATGGTTGGCGAAAAATTCGCGACCGCTTTACTATTACAAGTGCGAACCTTTGACGTGGCACGACTAAGCAACAATGCTAGAATGATTAGTCGTATCTCCTTTGTTGAGCTGCAACAAGTCAGAGCAGCGTTATCTGTTATGCTACTTAAATAAGTTTTCTCCACTACAACTACTATAGTGGAGTCAGCCCTTTCGGGAATTGTAACCCTATTATATCAAACACGACGCAATAAGTCAATAGTTTACCCTTATCTGATCCATCGCCCATCAGAGCGCTTGCTTTTCTGCTAGTTTTATACTATATTATATATATGGCAGGACATAGCAAATGGGCAACTACCAAGCGACACAAGGCGGTCGTTGACGCCAAGCGCGGCAAAATCTTTACCAAAATCGGCAATATGATTGCCGTTGCCGCCAAATCCGGCGCCGACCCGGCCACTAACCCCACCCTCG
>WRKS01000012.1 GCA_009778015.1 Candidatus Saccharimonadota bacterium | reverse complement strand
CGGACAAGTTGATTTCGTTTCCGTAAACTTTTTTGATAATACGCAGCGCCGAGTTCAAGATAGATAAGTTTTTGAGACCCAAAAAATCCATTTTGAGGAGGCCTAAATCCTCTACTTGGCCCATGGGGAATTGGGTCGCGATGACGCCTTTTTGCGCCATTTCCAGCGGCATAAATTTGGTTAAAGCGTCGGGGGCGATGACGACGCCGCAAGCGTGGACGCCGTGGCTGCGGATGGTGCCCTCCAAATGGGCGGCGAAGTCTATGACGGTTTTGGCTTGGGGGTTGGATTCGTATTCGGCTCGCAGGTCTTGGCTTTCTTGGAGTGAGGTTTTGAGCGGAACGTGGCGGCCTTGCACTGGATCGGGCACGAGTTTGGCGATGCGATCGGCGTCTTTGTAGGGTATGTCAAGCACGCGGGCGACATCGCGGACGGCGTTTTTGGCCATCATCTTGCCAAAAGTGCAGATGTTGGCGACGCGTTCACTGCCGTATTTTTGGGTGCAATAGTCAATCACCTCGTCGCGCCGAGTATCTTGGATGTCAATGTCAATATCCGGCATAGAGATGCGGTCGGGGTTTAGGAATCGCTCAAAAAGCAGGCCATATTTGAGCGGGTCAAGATCAGTGATGTTGAGGCAGTAGGCGATGATAGAGCCGGCGGCCGATCCGCGGCCGGGACCAAAAATGATGCCCTGGTCTTTGCCCCAGTTGATAAAATCTTGGACGATTAAAAAGTAGCCGTAAAAGCCCATATCGGAGACGGTGCCGATTTCGTATTCAATGCGGTCAACTAGGGCTTGGTTCTTTTTGTAATCTTTGCCGTAGCGTTCGGCAGCGCCTTTATGGATTAGTTCGCGCAGATACTCGCCTTCGGTTTTGCCGTCTGGGCATGGGAACTCGGGGATTAAAATACGGCCGAGCTCAATCTCTACTTGGCAGCGATCGGCGATTCGTTTGGTGTTACTGACCGCCTCGGGGAAGTCTTTGCCCCAGCGTTTGATGATGTCGCGCGGGTCAACGACATGCAGTTGGAAATCTTTAAGGCTCATGCGGTCCGGGTTGGACAACAAATCGGCGGTGCCGACGGCGAGCAAAATCTCGTGGGCATCTTGGTCGGTGGATTCTACATAATGGCCATCGCAAGTGACGACGAGCGGGAGGTTCAGCTCCTTGGCTAGCTTTTGCAAGCCCGTGTTGATTTTGCGCTGTTTTTCCCAGAAGCAGGGTGCGTCGGGGTGGCCGTGGTCTTGCATTTCTAAGTAAAAACGGTCGCCGAAAACTTGGTGGTGCCACTCGGCGAGTTTTTTGGCGGCCTTGTAATCGTCGGCGGCAATCGCCTCGGAGATTTCGGAGCTGGCGCAGCCGCTGAGACAAATGATGCCGGCGTGGTATTTTTCTAGGGTGGCATGGTCAATACGAGGTTTATAGTAGAAGCCGCGCAAGTTGGCCTCGGTAATGAGGCGGCAGAGGTTTTGGTAGCCTTCGTAGTTTTGGGCGAGCAAGGTAATGTGGAAGCGCTCTTTGTCTTTTTGCGGGTCTTTGTCCTCCATGCCGCGGGCGGCCATGTAGAACTCGCAGCCGAGGACTGGTTTGATGCCGGCTTTGTTGCCTTCTTGGTAGAGTTCCAGAACGCCGCTCATGGTGCCATGGTCAGTAATTGCCACCGCCTCCATGCCAAGGTCTTTGACGATTTGGACGAGGTCGGGGACTTTGGTCAAGCCGTCCAAGACCGAATAATGCGTATGGTTGTGCAAGTGCACAAAGTCGCTTGGCTTTAATTCCCCTTTACTCATGAGTATATTATATACGACTTTTGGAAATTTTGCGCGCGGCTATCTGTTTTGGCGTTCAGCGGCCTTACTTATAGGTGGCTATTTGTTTTGGCGATTGCGGCGGCGTTTTTTGCTGCGGTTGATTTTTTTGATAGTTACGGCGCCGGCGGTAGCGATAATCGCGCCCGCGGCCACAGCGCCGCCAACGATAATAATGGTGCGCATGAGGTCGTCTTGACTCTCGGATTCGTTGTTGCTGGTATCGCGATCGCGGGCTTGGCCGAGGACGGGAGCTTCGGAATCATTAATAGAATCGTCATTGGCGAGGGAGTTATTATCAGGGAAGGGATTATTGTTAGCGATTGAGTTGCCGCCGACCCCGCCGCCTGTGTCGGGGATGCTTGGTGTGGTTGAGGATTCGGAGATAGAGGAGGAGCCGGGGCTGAGCGATGATTCAGGTCCGGATGACGACTCGGGGCCGGCCGGTGGGCTAGGGGCTGGGGATGGCCCGGGCGCCGGCGATGGTCCAGGAGCTGGCGATGGGCCAGGTGCGGGTCCGGGTCCGGGTTCGGGTTCGGTTGGCGCCTGCTCATTGGTGCTGGCGACATAGGTGATATAGGCGCCATAAACGCCGGCGGGAGTGGTAGTGCCAGCTTGGGCGCCAAAAGTAATGGTGGTCGGGTTAGTTGCTGCGTCGGTAGAGTTGATAGTAGCCGCGATGACAGTAGCTGCGGTAGGGACGCTGACAAAGTCCGCACCGCCGTCTAGGTTAAAGCCCCAAGCGCCGGTGGCGGGTATAATGTCGTCGTTATTGGCGATACGGCTGGCAAAGGTTATGCCGTCCAGAATCGCCACATTATAAGATAAGGCCGGGTTGGCTGGGGAGGTGATAGAGCCGCCAATCGGCCCGAAGCCGCCGGTAGGGTCGCCGGTGCCGTCAAAGACGTCAGTCGTTGCACCTTCTTGAAGGAGATTAGTATTATCGGCCTGCATACTCAGCGTATAACCGCCGGGGACGGAAGTCGCGACGCGGACCAGATGGGTGCCTATGGCCACGTTGCCGGCGGAGACATCGCCGCCGCTGAGTTCAAGCGCCAGAGCTTCGTTATTCATCTCGGTTATCGTGATACTGCCGTCAACGATGAAGCGGACTACGTTACCGTCCGACGTGTCGCTGTCCAAGGGGGCGCCGTAGGAGGCTAGCGGTAGGACAGCTGCGCTAAGGCCTACAACAAGGCCGACGCCTAGAATTGCCTTTGTTTTCATTTTTCTCGCTTTTTGTTTTTTTGTGTTTGTACAACACCCTAAGTCTAGCATAAGTGTTTACAAATGTCAAGACCTTTTCAATCTCCGCGGCACGTTTTGCGCGGGTTTTTCCACAGGGAGCTTTGAGGCAAGGTCTTTGTGGGGTGTTACGGTTGCCTTGAGAGTGTTATTCGTAACGGAGGGCGTCAATCGGGTTTTGGCGGGCGGCGCGGCGGGCAGGCAGCGCGCCGGCACAGAAGGCGATAAACATAATCAAGAGCACAATACCGGCGATTTGCGGCGCGTTAAACTCAATTAATGTAAAGCCTGGCAAGTCTTGGAGGAAGGTTTGGTTGGCGATATTGTTGCCTATCCCGCGAGCCACGAGGGCGACTAGGATACCGACCGCCGAGCCCCAGAACCCGAGCATAATAGCCTCGGCCGAAAAGAGAAGGAATATTTTGCCATTAGAAAGCCCCATGGCTTTCATGAGACCGATTTCTTTGGTGCGTTCTTGGACGGCCATAAACAGGGTGTTGATGATACCGATTGAGGCGGCGAGCAAGGCGATGGCGCCAAAGATATTAAGCACCATGCCGATGGCGTCAAAGATGGACATAATCATGCCGACTTGTTCGGCGATGGTCATGGCTTGGAAACCCTTGTCGCGCATGGTTGCTTGGATTTGGGCGATCTCTTCGTCGTTGGCGCCCTCGCGGACCTCAACGATAGCGAAGAAGAAAGAGTCGGAAGGGCGGAATTCGGCCGGAATCTCGGAGAGCGAGAGGGCTTGCATGGCGTTGGCGGCAGCGAGGTTGACCCAACTGTTGCCCATGCCGACGACGCTGCGGTTTTGGACGCCGACCACGGTGACATCTAGATTTTTGATGACTTCCGGCGCGTCGGGGGCGAGGCTTTGCAGGGCGACTCCCAGATCAATGGTCTGGCCGAGGACGCTTTGGTCGGTGTAGCCAAGAGCTTCGGCAAAGTCGGGCGCCAGAATAATTTCTGGCTGGCTAGAGTTATTGTCGGGTGTGCGGCCGGTGGCCATGTCTAGGAGTAGACGGCTGGAGGGGAAGGTCTGGAGCGATACCTCAAACTGCTTGCGGCTGGTCTGCGATTCAATATATTTGGCCGAAACCATAGGCAGGCCGATGGCGCTTTCCACACCGTCAATAGAGCGCAAGACTTTAAGGTCGTCGTTGGTGATAGCTTGGATGCGCGGGGTCGCGTTTGGGTCAAACTCGGTTGGGCCGCCCGAGCCCATGCCGCCGAATGAGATGTCAAACAAGCCTTCTTCGGCTTTTAAGACTTCCAGGTAGCCCTCGCCGCCAACATTGGCGACTTGCGAGTCAACATAACTATTGACGCCGTAGTTGATGCCGCTGTTTAAGATGATGGTAAAGCTACCAATAAAAATCGCAAGGATGGTAAGCAATGAGCGGACTTTGTTACGAAAGAGGTTGGAGCTGGCCATGCGGAGAATATCTAGAATGTTCATTTTGCACCTTTCAATTTTGGTTCGGTAAGACTTTTCAACTCTTTGACTGTGGCGCGGCCCTTGCCGTCTTTGTCCACAAATAGCTTGACCTCTTTTTTGGTGTCGGCGATAATCTCGCCGTCTTTGAGGTAAACTTGGCGCTTGCATTTTTTGGCGATGTCTTCGTCGTGGGTGACGACTATTAGAGTAATACCCTTCTCTTTGTTTAAATCAAAGAGGGTCTTTTCAATCATCGCGCCGGTGGTGCTGTCTAGGTTGCCGGTTGGTTCGTCGGCGAAGATAACACTTGGGCTATTGACAAGCGCGCGAGCGATACAAACGCGCTGTTTTTGGCCGCCTGACAAATCCTTGGCTTTGTTTTTGGCCTTGTCCTCCAGCCCGACCGTGCGGAGCGCGTCCATGGCGATTTTTTTACGCTTAAAGAGGCTGGTGCCGGCGATGCGGAGCGGTAGCATGACATTATTTAAGACTGTATCGTTGGCGTTCATAAAGAACTGCTGAAAGACAAAGCCGAGTTCGCGGTTGCGGACACGGTTTAGGTGGCGGCTGTTGAGTTTGCCGATGCGTTCGCCGTTAAAGTAGAGCTCGCCTTTGGTTGGGCGATCAAGGAGGGCCAACGTATGCATAAGGGTGGATTTGCCGGAGCCGGATTTGCCGATAATGGCGACGCTTTCGCCGCGGGCGATCTGCAAGCTGACGCTTTTAAGGGCGGTAAACTTTTGATCGCGTTTTTTCTTGCCGTAAATCTTAGTCAGGTGGCGCGCGTCAATGACAAGAGGCGCGGGAGTTTTGTTTGCCTCAGACATGACTATTTGGCCTGTTCGTTCCAGCGGGCAATCGCGTCTTTGATAACTTTTTTCGCCTCGTCGGTGCCCTCAAAGCCTTTGACAACGGTGGTGCCGGGCTTTTTAAGGTCTTTGTAGTGGCTAAAGTGGAAGTTGATTTGCTCAATTAATTTTGGCGGGAGGTCCTCAAAAGTCTCGTAGATATTGCCTTGACTTCGGTCATCCGCGACCACCGCGATGATTTTGTCGTCCACTTCGCCGTCGTCTACGAACTTCATGACGCCAAGGATTTTGGCGGTGGTAAAGGTGCCGCTTTGTAGTTGGAGCGGAGAAACAAGGAGCACGTCAAGCTCGTCGCCGTCCTCGTCCAGAGTTTGCGGGATAAAGCCGTAGTTGGTTGGCTTGGCAAAGATGTCCGGTTCTACGCGGTCAATCATAAAGAGACCGAGGTCGCGGCGGAACTCAATTTTTTGCGTGCTGCCCATTGGGATCTCTACTACTACGGTAATCTCGCCGTTTTCGTAGTCGCCGGTATCCAAAAGTTTGTTGAAATCCATAATAATCTCCTCTTATTCACGGCCATTATATCACATAACCCCAAGACTCGCAAGGAGTATGCTATAATAGGCTGAGATGAGTAGGACCACAAAATTAGCAGTAGTGTTGATTGTGCTATTATCGGCGATGCGGATTTTGGCGGCGACTCGGCTCCCGGAATATAATTACGACGAAAACCGTCGGGCCAGTGCGGTGCAGAGCTTTTTGAGCACGGGTGACTTTGAGTGGGACGTTTTTAGGATAGGTATGCTTCCGGTTTTTGCGCGGACCGACGCTGGGTTTTCGTCGTTGCCGTTTTTGGCGCCGTCAATCGCTTGGGCAGCCGTGTTTGGCAGCTCGCCGCAGTCGCTCAGGGTGCTGATTATGATTATCACGACGCTGGCGCTAATCTTGCTGGCGCATGCGATTTCTTTGTGGTATGATAAAAAATCGCAAGACAAGGTTTTTTTGCTGTCGTCTATTATTGCTTTGACGCTGCCATGGACCTTTTTGCAAGGTTTTATTTTTTGGGATACGTCGCTGGCGCCGGTCTGTCTTATCGTGGCGTTCTACGCTTTTACTAAAATCAAGCTGTCGGAAACAGCGAAACTTTGGCATCAACTGTTGTTGCCGCTAGCGTTGGTAACGGCGGTCTATTTGTATTTGCCGTCCGCGGTGCCGGCCTTTGTGTTGTACCTGGCGGCGATTGGCTACTTATACAAGAGCAAGCTGTTTAGCCTTAAACGGGTGGTCGTGAACTTTGTGGCGGCGGGCCTTGCCATCTTGCCTTTTGTGATATTCTTTTTTACCTTCCCGGACGGCAACACGCGGACGGGAGAGTTGAGCGTTTTTTACCAAGTGAGCGTTTGGACCGGGCTCGCTAATTTATTTAAGAGCATCGCGTTGTTGGTCGGGCCGCTCTTTTTGTTTGTGGTTGGCGACGGCAGCCGCGCACACTCTATTGGCATGATGGGGATGCTGGGAGCGTTGGCGTTTATACCGTTAATTTGGACAATTTATTATAAAAAGATTTTGTCGCAGAAGGAAAAGTTGTTGTTTTGGATTGCGGTTTTGGGTGTGGCGGCCGCTACGTTGGCTTCGGCGTTAACGGATGCGAACTCGCAGCCGCATAGTCTGCGCGCCAACGCTGCCGCGCCGTTTTATATTATATTGCTTGTGTTGGGGACGCAAAAGTTTTTGCAAAAGCATCCGAAGGCGACGATACCGGTTTATATTGTGATAGCGTTGTCGGTAATTGCATATCTTACGGCCTTCTTTTTTCTCTATTTGCCGGTTGGACGTGAGTGGTTTACTAATTAATGGCTCTGGGCTTTGCGGTGTTATTAAAACATGTTAGAATAGAGGTATGATTAGCTTAGAGCATGTCAGCAAGAGGTATGGTAAAGTCAAGTCCGACGAGGCGCCGGCTTTGGATGATATCAACCTCAATATCAACCCGCGCGAACTGGTGGTGATTGTCGGGTCCTCGGGCTCGGGTAAGTCAACGCTATTAAAGATGATCACGCGCGAGGAGTTGCCAGACAAAGGTAAGATTATAGTCGGTGGCATAGATTATGACACTTTGGCGCGCAAGCACATTCCGCACTTGCGCCGCCGCATTGGGGTGGTGTTTCAGGATTTTAAGTTGCTCCCCGATCGCACGGTTTACGAGAATGTCGCCTTTGCGCTAGAGATTGCCGGGCACACCAACGCCGAAACTAAAAACATTGTGCCGCGGGTCTTGGATTTGGTCGGGCTGTTGGACAAAATGAACAAACTGCCGGCGCAGCTATCCGGCGGCGAAAAGCAGCGGGTGGCGATTGCCAGGTCGGTGGCGCGTCAGCCGAGGATTTTAATAGCCGACGAGCCGACGGGCAACTTGGATAACCGGAACACCTGGGAAATTGTGGATTTGGTGAAGAAAATTAATGACTTGGGCACGACTGTGCTATTTACGACCCATAATCTAGAGATTGTGCACCGGCTGAATGCAAGGACGGTGCGGATTGAGGACGGCAGGCTGGTAGCAGATGTGCCTAGAGGGAAGGTGGTAAAATAATGGCAAAGTCAAAGGCCGAGCAAGAAAAGCGGATAGAGACGCGCAAGAACTTGAAGGCGCTGACGCAAGCGCAGTCGCGGCCGATGCTGCAATTTTCGCGTCAGATGAAGTATGGGCTCAAATCGTTCCTCCGTAACTCATGGTTGAGTGTGGCGGCGACTTTTGTGATGATTATGGCGCTAACGATTGTGGTGGTGGCGTTGGTCAGCCGCGATATCTTAAATAACACCTTAAATGATATTAAAGAAAACCTGACTTTTTCGGTTTACTTGGAAAATGATTTAAGCCGCACGCGGGTGGAGTTTGCGGCGGAGCGCGTGCGCGAGCTGGACAGCGTGCGCTGGGTAGGGCTGGTCTCTCCGGAAGAGGCGATGGAATTATTCAGAAACGACAACCAAAACGACCAAGACATGATAGACTCGTCGTTTGAGGCGCATAATCGGTTTCCGTGGATTATGCATATCAAGGTGGATGACCCGGAGGATACGGCAGAGGTAGAGGCCTTCATCAAGACCGACAGGAGCATAGCGGACTTGCTGGCACCCGACCG
>WRKS01000011.1 GCA_009778015.1 Candidatus Saccharimonadota bacterium | reverse complement strand
CTTTAGCGTTTTGGTACTAGAGAAGGACGCGATTGGCGGCAACTTGCTAAAAATCGCCGATTTAGAGAATTATGCCGGTTTTATGGGCTCTGGGGCGGAGCTGGCCCGCACAATGAAAGAGCAGGCGAAGAAGTTCGGTGCGAAAATAGAGTATGCGGAAGTGCTCGGGGTCCTGTCGGCGTCCCTCCCCATCTCCCTCTCCGCCTACGGCGAACCCGGGAGCGGGGTCCCCACGCCGCCACCCCTCACTATCCGCACGGGCGATAAAATATACTACGCTAGGGCGGTGATTATTGCCAATGGTATGAAGCAGCGAGAGCTGAATATAGAGGGGTTGAAGGCGCCGATCCACAGTTGTGCGACTTGCGACGCTCCGGTTTATAAAGATAAAAAAGTCGCCGTAATCGGCGGCGGGGACAGCGCGTTTCAGACGGCACTGTTTTTGGCCGGTTTTGCGGCACGCGTCTATATTATATCACGTTCTGCCCCAAGAGTCAAGGGGACATTGTTAAAACGCGTAGAAGATAACCCAAAAATTACTGTAATGCCAGAGACCACACCGACCCGCGAGCTGCTGGATGACGAGTTGCAAATCGCTAGTGTTTTTTTGGAAATCGGCAGCGACCCGCACGAATTACCCCGCGTTGCGCCAGAGCTAGAGGGCGCACCTAACGTTTTGCGGGCAGGCGATTGCCATGAGGGGACGCGACGACAAGTGGTGGCGGCAGCGGCGGACGGAGCGCTGGCGGCGGAAAAAATCCGGCAAGCGCTGAACGGCTGACGCCGACTTTTCGGAGCGCGGCTGACGGCAAACATTGACTTTTGATACCGCACGCTTTATTATATAGATATGAGAAGAAAGCTGACCCGAAACCAGATTATCTTGATTGTGGCAGGCGTATTGCTGGTGGCGATTGCGGTGGTCGGCGGGATGATGGTAGCCAGACACCTAAACAAATTGGACGAGCCAGAGATGGAGCAGGAGGCGGATGCAGGGTCGGCCGCGCCGGTCAACTTCGCGCCGCTGACGGGGGCGCCGATTGAAGAAGCAGTCGCGGCCAACGCGCCAGTGATTGCGGTGATTATCCCAAACAGCACTAATTACCGAACGCAATCCGGCCTAGTGGAGGCGGAAATTGTCTACGAGGCAATTGCCAACGGCGGCGTGCCGCGGCTGATGGCGTTTTACCAGGTCAATCAACCGGATAAAATCGGGCCGGTGCGGAGTATGCGACTGCATTATATGGATTGGGCGATGCCGTATCAGGCAACAATCGCTTATTCCGGGGCCGCGGAGTATGCGCTGCAAGCCATGCGCGAGGCGCGGGTGCGGCAAATCCGCGACGGCTCAATATCGCCTAACCCGTTCTACCGCGAGGCAGCCCAAGGGCGGCTGACCGAGTATACGCTTTACACCAGCTTTGAGCGTTTGGCGGCGGCGAACCGGCAACAAGGCTATACGTCGTCCAACTTTACGGCGTGGCCAAGGAGCGACGAGCCGGCTTCCAGCACCGACGCCGCAACCAACATTGAGTTGTCTTTTGGCGCGGCGTCCAATAATGTCGCTTACGCCTACGACCAAGCGAGCGGCACTTACACACGCCGAGTCGGCGGCCAGCCGCACCGCGACCGAGAGAAGGGCCAAATCGCGCCGAGTGTGGTGATTGCCATGCGCGTGCGCACCAACCCAACCAGCGACCGAGAGAATATGACCACAACCGGCACCGGCGACGCGGTAATCTTCCAAAACGGCCAGGCGATTAGCGGCCGATGGAGCAAAGATAGCCGAGAAGCGCCGCTCAAGTTCTATGACATGCAGGGTAATGAAATTGTCTTGGCGCGAGGGCAAACATGGGTTACGGCGATACCCAACAATAACAGGATATTTTGGCGATAATATGAACCCGGAAGATTACACAAAGTCAGATTCAAGCGGCTACACGCCGGAGGGGTCAAGCGGCGATGCCAGCAGCGCGGGCTATGCTTACGGCAGTGCCGATGTAGTCAACAACGCGGATTATTTAGGCGAAATTGCCGCCGCGCCACCGCCAAAAGTGAGTGTTTGGCCTAAGCGGCTGGCGATTATCGGCGGTGTGATAGCGCTGTTTACGGCGTTGGTTTTTGTCGTGATGAACGCCGCCTCCGACCCGCGCCCATCTGTGAACCAAGATGCCTTAGCGATGTATAACCGCGCGAGAACTATAGACTCCGTGACCATGACCTTCAAACCATTCTTCAATAGCGGCGAGCTCCGGGCGGTGTCAACCGAATTGCAGGGTGCAATGCAAGCGTTTCAACGTAATATCACAGTAGTCCTAGAGGCGAACGGAGTGCGTAACCCGCAAATAACACCGTCAGAAACGACTTTTGCCGAAGAGTTAGACCAGACATTCAGAGACGCGCGGATTCTGATGACACTAGAACGCACCTATGTAAACGAAATGACCTTTCAGATAGAGATGATGCGCTCGGTACTGATTCAATTAGAAAACAAACTGACGGTGATTGACCACCGCAATCTAATGTCTGACACTTATGAAGAGCTGGACGAAATCAGCGAGCGACTTAACCGTATACCGATAAATTAATCGGCTGGGCGCCACCTGTGTTATACTAAGGGAGATGAACAACGCGGTTAAAGAGGAGATTAAAGCACGCTTGCCGGTGGAGGAGGTGGTGGGACGCTATTTGGAACTGAAGCGCGCCGGCCGCAACCTGAAGGCGCTAAGCCCCTTTACCAACGAAAAGACGCCGAGTTTCATGGTCAGCCCGGAGCGCAATGTCTGGCATGACTATTCCAGCGGCAAGGGCGGCGACATCTTTGCCTTTGTGATGGAGGTGGAGGGATTAGGATTCGTGGAGGCGCTCAAGCTGTGCGCTGGTTGGGCGGGCGTCAATTTGGATTTATACAGCAGCGCGAGCGACCGCGAGCTCGCCGCCAAAACCAAACGGCTAAGAGAGATATTGGAGCTATCTACCAAATACTACCAACACGCTTTAATTCATAAAAAAGCGGTCTTGGATTATGCCTTCTATAAACGCAACTTGAACAAACAAACGCTGAAGGACTTTAGAATCGGTTATGCGCCAAACAACGGCGACGCCCTATGTAAGTTCTTGCAAAGCCGAGGTTTCACCGAACAAGAGGCGCATGACGCCGGACTATTAAACCGCCGCAAGACCGACTTGTTCCGCGAGCGCTTAATGATACCGCTATCAGACCAAAACGGCAATATCGTCGGTTATACGGCACGGATTCTGGATGACAAAATTAAAGACGCGCCAAAATACCTGAACTCGCCGGAGACCATTTTGTATAACAAAAGCAACCATATTTTTGGTTTAGCGCAAGCCAAGAAAGCGATTATCGCAAGCGGCTACGCAGTCTTGGTAGAGGGCAATATGGACGTGATTTCTAGCCATCAAGCCGGTGTGCCAGAGGCAGTGGCGACCGCCGGAACCGCGATGACGGCAGGGCACTTAAAGGGCTTAGGCCGCTTTACAAAAGACTTAAGAATTGCCTACGACAGCGACGCGGCCGGACTTAAAGCGACCGAGCGGGCGATTATCTTGGCCAGCGGGCTGGGGCTGCACCTGCGCGTGATTGCCGATTACGGCGCCAAAGATCCGGACGACCTAATCCAACAAGATCCCAAGCTGTGGCAAGAAGCGATAGAAAAACCAAAACCGGCCATGGAGTGGTTAATGGATGAATACGCAAAACGATTTGACGTGGCGTCGGGAGCGGGCAAGCGCGAATACGCCGACGCGATGATTTTGATTATTAACTCGGTGCCGGATGAGGTAGAGCGTGAGACCTACCGGCAAAATCTGGCGACTAAGCTAAATGTTAAGAGCGATATTTTGGCCAAGAAGTCGCAAGAACTCCTGAAGCCGGTGCGGCGCAAGCAAGTCCAAATTGAAAAAACCGATGCGACACCATTACCAATAGAAAACATGCTAGCACTCTATGCGTGGCTGGAGGAGACCAACCAAGAGTTGTTTAATCGGCTAAAATCTGCTGAGATACTTGACAGCCACAGCGAAACGCTATATACTAGGCGTAATGAGCTGGCTTTGCGCGCAGAAAGCAGGTATAGCGGCTGGAGCGATGAGCGACTCCACCAAGAAGTGCGGATGCTAACCAGTAAAATTAAAGAAGAAGCGCTCGGGCAGAGCCGTGCCGATTTACAGTTGGCGATAGAGGCGGCCGAGGCGGAAGGCGACACAGAGACGGTTGACCTCTTGCTCGCAGAAATGAATAATCTAAACAACAGAAAAGAGTAAAATGGACGAAGAGAAGAACCTAGATCTAAGCGACCTTGCTGATGTGGAAGAGATTGACCAAGCGGAGATTGAGGCGGATTTAGAGCATGTCGCAGATGATGTAGAGGGCTTTGCCGATGACTCCATCAAAATCTACCTCAAAGAAATCGGCAGCACGCCACTATTATCCTTTGAGGAGGAAGAGAAATTGTCGGCGCAGATTTTGGCGAACCGCCCGCGCCTGATGGAATTAGAGAAAAAACGCGCCGAATACGAGGCGACATTGACCAAACTAACCCGCTGCGAGGCGGCGCTAGCCGAATGGAAAAACCGGGTTGAGGGGTCAAAAGGCCGAGCCGAGGGCATCGCCCGGAATAGCAAACGGTGCGACGAATTAAAGGCGGAGCTAAAGAAAAAGAAGCTGACTATCCGAGAGGAAAACGAGATAAATAAACTATCGCGCCCAAGCGACCACATGGTAACGGCCAATATGCGCTTGGTAGTCTCTATCGCCAAGCGCTATCTCAACCGCGGTTTGGATTTTCAGGACTTGATTCAAGAGGGCGGCATCGGGCTAATGCGCGCTGTCAACAAATTTGACCCGACAAGGGGCTTTCGGTTTTCTACTTATGCGACTTGGTGGGTGAGACAGAGCATCACGCGCGCGATTGCCGACCAATCTAGGACGGTGCGAGTGCCGGTGCATATGGTGGATACAATTAACCGTCTAGCGCGAGCAACCAAAAAATTATCGGCCAAACTCAACCGCGAGCCAACGTTAGACGAGCTGTCCGAAGAACTGGATATGGAGAAGGTAAAGATTGAGCAGATACTCAAGATTCGCCAAGAGTCAACCTCGCTAGACGCGACAATCAGCCGCGGCAACGGGGCAGGCGATGAGGACTCGGTGTTGTCGGACTTCATTGAGGACACGACGCATTTGACGCCGGAGGAATCAACCGACAAAACCTTGATGTTGCAGCAAATTGCCAAGGCGCTGGACGTCTTGTCTGACCGTGAACGCAAAATCATCCAAATGCGCTACGGTATCGGCGGCGAAAGAGTGCATACTCTGGAGGAAGTCGGCGCTGAGTTCTCGGTGACGCGTGAGCGCATCCGCCAGATTGAGGCTAAGGCCTTAGCCCGACTCCGCAAACACAAAGACAGCTCAAAGCTGATTAACTTCTTGGGGACCTAACCCTCACCCCCCACATACATTTAGTAGCCTAATAGTATGGTGCGGTGGGAGGAGATATTTGCGGCTTGGCCACGAGACCCTGCAGCTGTGTATGTGCCCGCAGCCGCTCCATTGTTTGCATCGGCAGACTGCCCACCACGAATTTGAAACGGATATTCAGAAAAGCCGACAGATATGCGGTCCGCATTCCAGCCATTAGAGACAGCATTGCGTGACCCTGTCTCCGCTAAAGCATCCCCAAAGACCCTAGGATTATTGACAAGCCTGCCGGCCCTTATAGCTTCTCCATCATCCACGCCGAGTTGGCCCAACTCGGCGTGGATAATACCTATGCTGTTATGGGTATGCTGGCGAATAAACCTCAATTCTTTGGTGGCATCACAGCAGAAGTCGTATCAACCACTGATAGCTGGGGAGCTTGGAACGGTGATGCTGCACAAGCCTTTGCTGCGAGTAGCCCTTGGCCTATGCTTGGCGGTGTATCAAACACAGCTTCATTGTTCGGGGCTGGTGTTTTTGCGTCTGGCGCTACTTCAACTGCAGGTGGAGCGAACGGTGGTGTCTCCCACCGCACCATACTATTAGGCTACTAAATGTATGTGGGGAGAGGGTTGGCATATAGAGACAGTAGATGATAAGATAGTACTATATGAGCAAAGGGAAGCAGCTAATCTTCGTGGATGATTCGGGAGATCCGGGGTTTAAGTTTAATAGAAGCTCAAGTAAATACTTTGTGGTTTGCTGTATCATTTTTGATAATGTGCATAATGCTGAATTCGCTGGTGCTGGGCTGAAAGTGTTAAAAGATAAATTGGGTTGGAAGCAAGAGCGAGAGTTCAAGTTCCATAAGAGCTCACCGGAGCAGAAGAAAGCGTTTTTTAACAATATCAAAATATATGATTTTAAGGTTAGAGCGGTGGTGGTTGACAAAACCAAGATAAGCGAACCACTTCTTAAAAAGAGCGACTCATTTTATCGCTTTGTGATTCGGGAGGTTTTGTTGCATTATGACTATATGCGAGAGGCCAAGATTTACATAGATGGTAGCAGCGGCAAGAATTATCGTAAACAATCTGCTTCGTATTTACGCAAGGAGCTTAATAAGGGTAACCATAGGATGGCAGAACTAAAGATGGTCAATTCCACGAGCGATACGCTTATTCAGCTTGCGGATATGGTGGCCGGGGCAACCCGCCGAAAATACGAAAAAGACAAGGTAGATACAGTCAACTGCTTGCGCTACATAAAAGATAAGGTGGATGATATTTGGGAATACGGTCTGTAGCGTATAGTCGGATAACGAAAAAAGCCCTAAAAGGGCTACTTTCTTGGGCGATTCGCCTTCTACCCGAGAGCTCGTTCGGAAAGTACGCACAAGGCGCCAATTCAAAGAGCGAATCTTTGTAGCTACATTATATCATACCAACTACCTTTTGCCAATATTAATGGTTTATGTACACCCCCCACATACATTTAGTAGCCTAATAGTATGGTGCGGTGGGAAATGGTGCTACTGGTGCTGCCAGGAGTGTGAGCCGAAGAAAAGATGCCGCGATAATTAGTGACACCTGATAAAGCCCCCATATAGAACCACGGGTCGGTTGCACGGACTGATTCAGAGCGACCAGAGTTCCAGTTGCCATTAGCACCGGTAAGCGATACTATTTCCGATGTAGAGGAGCCGAAGAATCTAGGCTTATTGGCAAGCCCACCATTATATATTGCGCCAGTATTGCTCACGCCGAGTTGGCCAACTCGGCGTGGGGAGCAATAACGTTACAAGGCTCGGTAGTCTAGCCAATAACTCTCTATTCTTTGGCGATGCTCAAGCAGAGATTATTAGCGCTGCTAACATTACACGTGCGGGTTGGAACGATGGTGTTTCAAATAATGTCACTACATCTAGCCCTATAAACCGTCGTGGCGGCAGTTCTGATTTCGGATCTGAAGCTAGTGCCCTGGGATTCGGTACTGGTGCCGGTAGTTCCAATAGTTACGTCTCCCACCGCACCATACTATTAGGCTACTAAATGTATGTGTGGGGGGTGAGGAAAATTCCCCAATCCAAATAGATCGTATACTCTTGCTAATTTAGTCAGTGGCCCCCGTTTCTTTGAGCCTTGAAAAATAGAACAAATGTTATATAATCTAGATAGGCACCTCGTGTGTACTTTTTATTTTGGAGGCGACATTTATGCCTAGATTACCTCTCAGGGCTAAGCATAGACTTTTGGCATTACTCGGTGTTTTCTGTACGATGTCCATTCTAGGACATTGGTATGAAATGCTGCTTGAATTGGCCCAACTTCCGTTCGGCTACGCACTAAGCTATGACCGTATTTGGCATCAACCACTTGAACCTTATCTTGCTTACGGCTTTTTGTCCGCAGCTATGGTTATAGTAGCAATGTCCCTGAACTTTAACGCACCGACCACACCTAAGACCGATATAGTTTTACTTCGCAGAGCAGCCAGATTATTCATAGCCGGCATTGTTATTGTTGTTCTTGGGCAAAACCCTTTCATTCCATTTGATATACGACTATTGCCGTTACCGTCTGCCCTTAGCACACTTGTCTTTGGCTGGGTTGTTTACGGTCTAGCATCCAAATACGAACACAAACTATATGAGATCCCAACCCCCACCCTCGCAAACATTTGCTGCGCTCTGTTCGTCCTTGTCTGTTTCCTCCAAGTTATATTTGTTACTACATGGATACCGTGGTAATAGATTAGAGCCGCCCTGCTTCTTTGGGCGGCTCTTTCTGTTACCCCCACATACATTTAGTAGCCTAATAGTATGGTGCGGTGGGAGGAATCGTTGCGCGCGTTGCCTGGCCAACGATTAAAGCCGAATACTCCGGAACGGGAGTTAGCCTCGGCTCGTGAAGCACCACCCAAACGCGACCATGGGCCTTGCGTAAGAGTATCTGGCTCTACGGAGCGAGCTTCGCTCATATCCCAGCTGCCGTTCCAGCTATTCCGGCTGATTGTTTCTGCCATATTGTCTCCGAAAAATAAAGCGTTATTAACTAATCCCCCGCCCCTAATAGCGGCAACACCTGCCACGCCGAGTTGGTCCAACTCGGCGTGGCGGACAACAGTCTTGCGGTAGTTAATGGCGCATTAGCTGGTAATTACCGATTCTTTGGTGATAGTCTGGCTGAAATAGCGTCAATTGTTAGCTATAATGGCGCTTGGAACGGAGCATCGGTACATAGCACTTATTCAGACTTGCAATGGAATCCATTTGGCGGAGACTCAACCGGACCAAATAATCGGGCTGGTGTGTTTTCTTCCGGCGCCGAACGCGGCGGCCCAAGATACGCCATCTCCCACCGCACCATCCTATTAGGCTAATAAATGTATGTGGGGTGTT